>JBBFMH010000028.1:0-14814 GCA_037478615.1 Hydrogenothermaceae bacterium | reverse complement strand
AGAAGATAGTCCAAGAAACAAGACTATTTGATCCAAACTCTGGGAAAACCTACACAATGAGAACAAAAGAAGAAGCCCATGATTACAGATACTTTCCAGATCCAGATTTACTACCTATAGTAGTGAAAGAAGAAAAGATAGAAGAGATTAAAAAATCACTTCCAGAACTTCCAGATCAAAAAGTAGAAAGATACATAAGGGAGTTTGGACTCACTGAGTACGATGCAACAGTCCTTGCATCTGATAAAGAGTTGGCTCTGTTCTTTGAAGAAAGTTTAAAAGATTATTCAGAAAATCCAAAACAGACAGCAAACTGGATTTTAAATGAACTCCTTGGAAAGTTAAATGATAGAGGAATTGAGATAAAGGACTCTCCTGTAAAACCTACCCATATAGCACAGCTTGTTAAACTTATACAGGATGGAACAATTTCTGGAAAAATTGGAAAAGAGATATTTGATGAAGTATTTGAAACTGGAAAAGACCCTGTTAATATAGTAGAAGAAAAAGGATTAAAACAGATTTCTGATGAAGGACAGATAAGACAGATAGTAAAATCTGTATTAGAAAAACACCCAAATGAAGTTCAAAAATATAAGGAAGGAAATACGAAACTACTTGGATTCTTTGTAGGACAAATCATGAAAGAAACAAAAGGAAAAGCAAACCCTACATTAGTAAATAAAATACTTCAAGAGGAGCTTGGATGATAAAGAGATACACACTTGAAAGAATGGGAAATGTATGGAGTGAAAAGAATAAATTTCAAAAATGGTTAGATGTGGAAATAGCAGTATGTAAAGCTTGGAATAAATTAGGAAAGATTCCGGATGATGCACTTAAAGAGATAATAGAAAAGACACATATAGATGATAAAACAATAGAAAGAATAAATGAACTTGACAAAATATACAACCACGATGTTTTAGCTTTTGTGACAGCAGTTGCAGAGCAGGTAGGGGAAAATGGAAGATACATACATCTTGGATTAACTTCCTCTGATGTTATAGATACAGCTCTTGGACTTGTTTTAAGAGAATCTGTTGAAATACTTGAGAGAGATATTGATGAACTCTTAGATATATTAAAGGAGAATGCTTTTAAATACAGAGACACAGTTATGATGGGAAGAACCCACGGAGTCCATGCAGAGCCAATGGTATTTGGCTTAAAGTTTACTCTATGGTACGAAGAGTTTAAAAGACATAGAGAAAGGTTAAAACATACAAAGGAGATAGTATCAGTAGGAGCTATATCTGGAGCAGTCGGAACATACTCTAACATTCCTCCAGAACTTGAAGAGCTAACATTATCTGAACTTGGATTAAAACCAGAACCTGTATCAAACCAAGTTATACAAAGAGACAGACATGCCCACTATATGGCAACCTTAGGATTAATAGCTTCTTCCTTAGAGAAAATAGCAGTTGAGATAAGACATCTACAAAGAACAGAAGTTTTAGAAGCACAGGAACCTTTCAAAAAAGGTCAAAGAGGCTCTTCCGCAATGCCACACAAGAAAAACCCTATAACCTGTGAAAGGATTACCGGACTTGCAAGATTAATAAGGTCAAATGTGATTCCGGCAATGGAAAATATAGCTCTCTGGCACGAAAGAGACATCTCACACTCTTCGGTAGAGAGAGTTATACTTCCGGACAGCTCAATAGCATTAGATTATATACTTGAACTTACCAAAAAAGTGTTAAAAGATTTAGTTGTTTACCCTGAGAATATGAAGAAAAATATGGATAAATCCAAAGGACTTTACTTTTCATCAAAAGTTTTAGTAGCTCTTGTAGAGAAAGGACTTTCAAGAGATGAGGCTTACGATATAGTCCAGAGAAATGCGATGAAAGCTTGGGATACAGAAGGATTGATGTTTAAAGATGCTCTCCTATCCGATAAAGATGTTATCTCAAAACTTTCAAAAGAAGAGATAGAAAAAATTTTTAATGTGGAAGAGTTTTTAAAAAATGTTCCATTTATATACAGAAGGGTGTTTGGTGAATATTAGAAAAGTGTGGCTACCTATACAGGTAGCCGCTTATCTGTGGGGTTAAAATTTAACTTTCTCAAGAAGTTTTTTCGAAATATAGAGATATTAAAAAAAATGACTATAATTTATTTACTATAAAAAACTGTTTAAAGGAGTGAGAATGAAGTATTACATAAGGACTTTTGGTTGTCAGATGAATGTAAATGATTCAGAAAAGATGGCAGGTATCTTAAAATCCTTAGGATACAATCCAGCTGAGAGTTGGGAAGAAGCAGATGTAATTCTTGTAAATACATGCTCTGTTAGAGAAAAGCCTGACCAAAAAGTTTTATCAGCATTGGGAGAGTTTAAAAAAATAAAAAAGGAAAATCCTTCAGCAGTAATAGGAGTTTGTGGCTGTCTTGCACAGAGAGCTGGATATGAGATACTTCAAAAAGCACCATTTATAGATATGGTTTTTGGCACAACAAATATACATAATCTCCCAAAACTTTTAGAACAGGCAAAACTTGGAAATAAAGCCATAGAGATATTAGAAGATATAGATGAAAATGAAAATCTCTTAGACCAGTATCCTACTGTAAGAGAAAACAAATACACAGCATATGTAACAGTGATAAGAGGTTGTGATAAAAAATGTACCTACTGTATAGTGCCATATACAAGAGGAAAGGAAAGAAGCAGAAGGATAGGAGATATTCTAAGAGAAGTTCAGTATTTAGTAGAGGATGGTGTTAAAGAGATACATCTTATAGGACAAAATGTAACTGCATACGGTAAAGATTTAGGAGATGTAAAATTTTGGGAGCTTTTATATGCTGTTGCAAATGTTAAAGGAGTTGAAAGGATAAGATTTACAACAGGACATCCAAGAGACCTTGATGAAGATACAATAAAAGCAATGGCAGATATTCCACAGGTGTGTGAAGCTTTACACCTTCCTATACAGGCAGGTTCAGATAGAATCCTTCAAGCTATGGATAGAGGCTACACCCAGAAGGAGTATTTACAGAAGATAGAGCTTTTAAGAAAGTATATTCCTAATATAGCTCTATCTACGGACATTATTGTTGGATTTCCGGGAGAAACTTATCAAGACTACCTTGAAACTATAAAAGTTTTAAAAGAAGTCAAGTACGATCAAGTCTTTGCGTTTAAATACTCTCCAAGACCAGGGACTCCAGCAGCATTGATGGTATCTGACACAAACGAGGAGGAAGCTTCAAAATGGCTCTCTGACCTTATAAATATGCAAAAAGAGATAACTTTTGAGAATAACTTAAAGTATCAGGATAAAGTAGTTGAAGTTTTGGTTGAAGAACAGAAAGAAGATGGACAGTTTGTTGGAAGAACGAGAACAAATAAACTTGTATATTTCACAGGAAGGGATAATTTATTAGGTGAAATTGTTAATGTTAAAGTAAATACAGTTAATAGGTTTTCTTTCGAAGGAATAATTATGGAGGCATAAAAGATGATTGAGATGGAAGTTCAAGGATTAACACTTGATCCTATTTCTAATGTTCCAATCGTGGTGTTAAAAGGGAAAGAAACAGACGATATTCTAACAATCTGGATAGGTGTGTTTGAGGCAAACTCGATAGCTATGAAATTAGAATGTGTAACATATCCAAGACCTTTAACCTATGAACTTATGGTAAGTATCATTGAAAATTTATCTTCCTATGTAGAGAATATAAAGATCCACTCTCTCATAGATAACACTTACTATGCTTCTATATCTCTAAAACTTCCTGATGGAAAATCTGTGGAAGTAGATGCACGTCCAAGTGATGCCATCAACATAGCATTAAGGACTAACTCCCCGATACTCGTTTCAAAAGAAGTTTTAAATAAAACAACAGAAGATAAAACCGAGGAAGAGTTAGAAGATCTGAAAGAGTGGATAAACTCTTTGAAACCGGAAGATTTTGAAAAAAATATAGAGTTTTAAAATCTTAGGACTATAGAACCCCAGGTTAGACCACCACCAAAGGCAGTAAGGAGGAGATAATCTCCTCTTTGGAATTTTCCTTCCTTGTAAGCTTCATACATAGCAATAGGAATAGATGCAGCACTTGTGTTTCCGTATCTATGGATATTATGGTAAACCTTCTCTAAAGGAAATTCCAACTTTTCAGCTAAAGCTTCTATAATCCTTATGTTAGCCTGATGAGGTATAACCAATTTTATATCTTCTTTTTTTATTCCGGCTTTTTGAATAGCTTTTAGTGATGTAGATTCCATAGATTTAACTGCCTGTTTAAAAGTCTCTCTTCCGTGCATCTTTAACTTTTCACCAACCTGACAGTGTAATAGATTCCCATAAGAGCCATCAGACTTCATAACCGTACTTAATATGTCAGAATCTTCATTAGATGCTGATAAAACAACAGCTCCGGCACCATCTCCAAACAAAACAGCAGTTGTCCTATCTGTCCAATCTATAAGTTTTGAAAAAACTTCGGTACCAACAACAAGGACGTTTTTGGCTTTACCACTTTTTATAAAACTGTCTCCAATTGTAAGCCCGTATATAAAACCACTACATGCAGCAGAAAAGTCAAAAGCCATTGGATTTTTTAATCCAAGTTTATCTGCTAAGATACAAGCTGTTGATGGAAATATATTATCTGGTGTAGAAGTTGCTACTAAAACTAAATCTATATCTTTTTCCGAAATACCGGCATTATGTATAGCTTCCTTTGAGGCTTCATAGGCAAGATCACTTGCTTTCACCCATTCATCTGCAATTCTTCTCTCTTTTATACCTGTTCTTGTAGTTATCCATTCATCAGATGTTTCAAATATTTTTTCCAGATCAAAGTTTGTTACAACACGTGGAGGAACATACATACCTATACCAGTTATCTTACTGCCCATTGAAAGCTTCCGAAAACTCCTCTTCTCTTGATTTTAAAAGCTCCGGAGGGATAAGGTTATTTATATTTTCAAGGAGCTTGGTATTAAAATCATGATTAACAAACTCTGAGGCAAACTTTAAAGCGTTCTTTATAGCTCTTTCATCTGCTCTTCCGTGAGTTATTATACAAGTCCCTTTAGTTCCCAGTAAAGGTGCTCCACCGTATTCCGTAAAATCTGCCTTCTTTTTGAATCTCTTTAAGGCTGGAACCATCAATGCAGCACCTATCTTTGAAACTAAACTTTTATTTACCTCTTCCTTTATCATTTCAAGGATAATCATTCCAAGACTCTCTGCAGTCTTCAACACAACATTCCCCACAAAGCCATCACACACAATAACATCAAAATCTCCGGTAAATATGTCTCTACCTTCTGCATTACCTATAAAGTTAAGGTTGGTCATTTTAAGTAAAGGATATGTATCTTTAACAAGTTCATTACCTTTACCTTCCTCTTCTCCTATACTGAGAATACCTATTTTTGGATTATCTGATGTTCCTAGTATCTCCTTCACATACGTATGTCCCATTACAGCAAAGTATAACAGATGCCTTGGTCTACTATCTACATTAGCTCCTACATCTATCAAAACTGTTCTACTTCCCTTTTTATTCGGAAAAGCAACTGCTATACCAGGTCTCTCTATTCCTTCTGCAGCACCTATAACAAATTTACCAATACTCATCGCAGCTCCAGTATTCCCAGCAGAGACAAAAGCCTGAGCTTTTCCTTCCCTGACAAGTTTCCCAGCAATATGCATAGATGAATTTCTTTTTTTTCTTAAGGCTACAGATGGTGATTCATGCATCTGGATTGTTTCCGGAGCATCTACTATCTCTATAGGAAGACCTTCTATGCTTAGATTATGTTTCTTTATCTCTTGAAGTAAAATATCCTTTTTACCTACAAGATAAACACCTATCTTTGTCTCTGATGCAAATTCTATTGCACCTTTAATATTACACAGAGGGGCATAGTCCCCTCCCATTCCATCAAGGGCTATATACACTATATAACCTCAATAACCTCTTTATTTTTGTAATATCCACAGTGAGGACAAACTCTGTGAGGAGCCTTTGGCTGATTACATTCTGGACACAAAGAAAGTCCAGTCATAGTAACTTTTCTTAACCATTGAGCTCTTCTCATTGCAGTTTTAGCCTTAGATTTCTTCCTCTTTGGTACAGCCATAAATATACCTCCTTTTCAAAAATCAAAGTAAATATTATATCAGAAATTTACTTGAGTAATCCCTGCAGTTTTGAAAATGGAGATATCTCTCTGAGATACTTTCTCTCACAATCACAGCTTTCTATATTTTTATCAATACCACAAAATGGACATAGACCCTTACAATCTTCTTTACATAAAACCTTCATAGGTGTATTTACCAATATCTCTTCCCTTACAAATTCATTAAGATTAAACTTCTCCTCATCTTCAAGATACTCTGTTAAAAGTTCTTCTTCAGAAAGTTCAGAATGTTTCGGTAATTTCTTTGTAAAAAGAACACTCTCTGAAAAAGCAAATTTTTGTGGAAACTCCACCAAACACCTATCACAGGTCATATTAATAGAGGTATCTATGGATATTGTTATAATGTATCCATCTTTGTCCTTTAAAAGGTGAAGATGAACGGGTATCTTCTCACTCTCTGAAAAGATGTAGTTTTCCGGAAGATCAAGGTCTTTAACAGGAATCTCAAAATTAAGTTCTTTAAATGGTTCCTTCTTTAGCTCTTCTTTTAGATTAAGGAAAATTACCAATTAAAATCACCTCTTTAAAATTAGTCGTGTATAATATATTACTATGATTTTAAATGACAAGACAATTAGAAGATACCTTAAAGATAAGATTATAGAGATAGATCCGTTAGATGAGGTTCAGATACAGCCGTCTTCCGTTGATTTAAGACTTGGTTATGACTTTTTAATCTACCCAGAAGATATTGATATTTTAGATGTTAAGGATCCATACTTTAGTAATAGATTAATAAGAGAAGAAGCCACAGAGGAAGGGTTTATAATTAAACCCAAGCAATTTGTTTTGGCTACAACCGTAGAGTATATTAAACTACCGGACTTTATAACTGCTTTTGTAGAAGGTAGGTCTTCTTTGGGAAGATTGGGATTATTTATAGAAAACGCTGGATGGGTAGATGCAGGATTTGAAGGTAATATAACATTAGAGTTTTACAATGCAAACTCTATACCAATAAAGATATATCCTGGAATGAGGATATGTCAGCTTGTGTTTGCTAAGATGGAAGAACCATCAGAAAAGCCATACAGAGGAAAGTATCAAGGTCAGAGAGGAACAACAGCATCAAAGATCTTTATGGACAAAAATTAAACCTTAAATTCAGATGCAGTAATTCCATACTTTTTAAGAATCTTTTGTAAAGACTGTCTTTCTATATTTGCAAGTTTGGCAGCTTGAGAGATATTGCCTTTTGTCACACTTAGAAGTGTCGTAAGATATCTTTTTGTAAATTCTTCATCATTCTTTTTCTTGGCTAGATTATAGTCGAATATCTCTTCATCGTCACTTCCAGTAATGTAAGAAGGAAGATGCTTAGGTTCAATGAAGTTATCTCTTATCATTGCCTTAACACAGGATTCATTTATCACATTTTGAAGTTGTCTAACATTGCCCTCCCATTTATAGTTCATAAGCTTCTGTAATGCCTTCACAGATATACCTTCTATATTTGTTCTATACCTTTTATTAAACTCATCTAAAAATTTATAAGCCAACACAGGAATATCTTCTATTCTCTCCCTCAAAGGAGGAATTGATATCTTTATGCCTTCTAATCTAAAGTATAAGTCTTCCCTGAATTTTCCCTTTTCTACAAGAACCTTTAAATCCTTGTTTGTAGCACATATCACCCTAACATCAACCTTCCTTGAATTTGCATCACCTATTCTCCTAACCTCTTTTTCCTGGAGAAATCTTAAAAATTTAGCCTGAAGCTCAAGTGGCAACTCAGATATTTCATCTAAGAAAAGAGTTCCTCCATCTGCTTGCTCAATTATACCCGGCCTATCTGTATCTGCACCTGTATAAACTCCCTTCTTAGTTCCAAAAAACTCGGCTTCCATTATATCTTTTTGAATTGTTGCACAGTTTATTGGTAAAAAAATATTATCTTTTCTCGGACTGATCTCATGTATATATCTTGCTATAAGCTCCTTACCAACTCCACTTTCACCGTATATCAATACTGTAAAGTCAAATAGAGATATCTTTCTACAGTACTCCAAAATCTCATCCATAATTGAACTTTTACATACAATCTTTGTACCACTATCTCCTGAATCAGCAACAAAAATTTCATAATTTTTTCTATTTTTTAGATCTTTAGCCTTTTCAATTGCATTATCAATTACACTCCAAACCTTTTTATCATTAAAATCTATAGGTTTTAATAAATAGTCATAGGCTCCGTACTTCATACATTCAACAGCGTTTTCTATTGTTCCATAGGCAGTTAGCATTATAAATTGAGTGGTTATATTAAACTTTCTAACTTCCTTTAAAAGATCATCTCCGGTAAGAGATGGCATCTTTAGGTCCGAGATAACTAAATCATAGTTGTTTTTCTTAATTTTTTCCAATGCATTCAGTGGATTTGGCTCTATATCTACCCTATAACCCTCTTCCTCAAATATCTCTTTGAAAGTTACTAAGATATCTTCCTCATCATCAACAAAAAGTATATAACCTCTATTCTCCATCTCCATCTTCATCCTCATATACAGGTAAATATATTATAAACTCTGTTCCTTCTCCTTCTACACTTTTAACTTTTATATCTCCGTTGTGATCTTTAACTATCCTGTAAGCAACGGACAGACCAAGTCCAGTTCCCTTTTCTTTTGTTGTGAAAAACGGCTCAAATATCCTATCTATAACATCCGGCGGTATTCCTATTCCTGTATCTTTAATAGACACTTTTGCTAATTTATTCCTTTTAAGATATGTTAATGTTATAGTTACCTTTCCTTTGGAAGGAATTGACTCAAAAGCATTTATTATTATGTTTAAAAATAACTGTATAAGTGAGTTTTTATCACCTTTCATATAAAGATCTTTTAACTTTGAACTTATCTTAACTTCCGATTTGTTAGCTTGAAAAACAGCTAATTTTATTGACTCTTCTATAACATCTTTTAGATTAACTCTCTGTATATCATTATAGTAAGGTTTTGCAAAGTTTAAAAGTCTATCTATGATATCTTTAGCTCTATGAGAACTCCTCTCTATTCTTTCTAAAGGTTCTATTATATCTTTAACCATGCTCTCATCACATTTTTTATTTATTCTTCTCTTTAACGAATAAGCAGACTGAGATATTATCGCCAATGGATTTTTAATCTCGTGGGATAGTCCTGCAGCCAACCTTCCTATTACAGCAAGTTTTTCTGACTGTATTATCTGACGTTCCATCTCTTCCTTTTCTGTTATATCTTCTATTATAAAAACTATACTCTCAACCCTATTTTCAGATATTACAGGATAAACTCTAATATTTAAACTAACATCTCTATTATGCACATATATCTTTGTAATCCACTCTAAAGGTTCTCCGTTATTTACTATCCGATTAATAATCTCCTCCTTCTTTTCTTCTAAAAATGGTAAAAGATTGATGAGATCAAGATTTATGACATCCTTTTTACTAACAAAATTCAAAAAAGCTTTATTTGCAATTCCAATCTTAAAATCATTTCCGGTGATAACTAATGGTATATTGATAGAATCAACAGCGGTATATATAAGATCTCTAAGCCTTATTATCTGCACAAAGTAATCTACTTTTGCCATAGCTGTTCCTACAGATTTAGCGTATGTCATTAGGTATTCTATCTCTTCCGGCAAAATCTCACTTCTTGAATAAACCAATAATGTTCCAAACCTATTTTCCTCTGTAAATATTGGAATTACAATACATTTACCTTCTTCAAAAATCTCTACGGTATTAATCACTTTAAAGATATCATCAACATATCTTTTAAAGTTCGGAATATATCCTTCTTTCTTCAAAATATTAAAATTCTCAAGCTCTAAAACACAACCAATATAACCTAAATCGATAAGTCCTTTAACCACTTTATCAGCCATTTCACCGATATTTATCTCTTTTATTGTATAACTGTTTAACTTGAATATCTCTTTAAGTTTTCTGTATGCCAGCTGAAGTTTTATTTCAAGTTTTTCTATTTCTTTTTTGACTTCAGCATCTATAGTTTTTGCTATCTTTAATTTAAACTCTTCTATATTACTCTTATTTAACTCTGTATAGTAATCTATGAGATTCCAAGTTAAAAATATAGGTATAGCTGTATTTAAAATTGTGAAAATCTCCTTATCAAATAATAGGATAATAGACAGAACGACAATAAAAGGTATAATAAACTCTTTGATTTTACTGTAAGGTTGTTCTTTAACAAGGTAAAATAAACCAAAGATACTTAAAATAGTTAAAACATCTTGAATCTGCCCTGTTTTAAAATATAGAGAAGATAAAAAAAGTGCCAAATAGTAAACAGTAAAAAGTATCGTAATAGAGTATTTTTTGATATCTAAATGTGCAAATACAATACCTGCAAAGTATAAAATGTAGGGATTATAATATACAGAGTAATGTCCTAATATATACTCTACAAAAATAGAAACAATAGATAAGACATAGAAAAACTGCTTTACATTGTAAGTCTTTAACTTTAACGTAATTAAAAAATAGATAATCCATGCTGTTAAAAGCATGGAAACTTACCTTTAATTAAACATTTACTAAACTGTTTTGTCCTTCCTCCTGTCCGCAGGGTATCCCCTCCACAAGCTCTCTTATAAGATCCTTTACATGGACAAGTCTCTTTATTCTGTAGCCATTTGATCCAGAGAAGAAAAGTCCTGTTTCAACTCTTCCCAGATAAGCATCTCCCAATCTATCAGCTATACAGTATCCAACTTTTTTAGCTTCTTCACCATGATTACATGGCACAACACAGTTTGAAGTACACTTAACTTCCGGAGCAGTTCCTCTTTCTATATCTTTTATCAACTTAGTTACTATACCTCTTGCAGGATAACCTACAGGAGATTTAAGTAGCACTATATCTTCTTTTTTTGCATTTATTATAACTTTTTTAAATTCATCAGAGGCATCACACTCGTAAGTCCCTACAAACCTTGTACCCATCTGAACACCGGCAGCTCCCTGAGATATATACCACTCAATATCTTCCTTACTCCATATTCCTCCTGCAACAATAACGGGAAAATCTCCCCACTGGTCCCTCTCTTTCAATACTTCCGGAAGCAGATTTTCAAGTTGATACTCCGGCTTAAAACAGTCTTCATAAGGTATACCTTGATGCCCTCCTGATAATGGACCTTCTAACACAACAGCATCTGGAAGCCTGTTATACTTTTTAGTCCAATGTTTACAGATTACTCTCAACGCCCTTGCAGAAGAAACTATAGGGACTAATGCCACATCACTTCCTGCTGCATACTCAGGAAGCCTTAAAGGAAGTCCAGCTCCAGATATTATTATATTTGCTCCAGCCTCTATTGAGTCCTTTACAACTCTGTCATAATCGGTTATGGCACAGAGTATATTTACACCTATTACAGCCTTCTCTCCTCCGGCTATCTCCTTTGCATCTTTAATAATCTTCGTCAAAGCTTCTTTATTGTGTATATACTTACTACCTATTGGTCTTCCATCTTTAAGCTTCACATAGTTAGGATGTCTATAGCCTGTTCCAACTGAGGAAACGACACCAAGACAACCATGTTTAGAGACATTACCTGCAAGATTTTCCCAAGATATACCTACTCCCATTCCTCCCTGTATTATTGGATATTCTATTTCGTATTTTCCAATTCTTAATGTTGGTAAAGCCATCTTAAAACTCCTAAAATTAAAATTCTGTAATTATTATACTACTTTAGATAGTGTAAGACATTTTTAAAGTCAGCAGGTATATCGGCTTTTATCATAATTTTGTTTTTTGTAAATGGATGAACAAACTCAAGTTTGTATGCATGAAGCATATGTCTCTTTATATTCTTCAAAAATCCTATCTCTATCTTTTTAGGGCCATAGATCTTATCTCCAACAACAGGATGTCTTATACTGGCAAGATGTCTTCTTATCTGATGTTTTCTCCCTGTATATATGTACACTTCAAAATATGAAAATCCATTGGCTTTTTTTACGAGTTTTACAGTTGATACAGCTTCCTTTCCATCTAATTCTGTGTTTATAGTTTTTATCTGAAAATCTGCCTCATTGTGAGATACGGCAAGGTAAGTTTTTCTTACAGATTTATCTTCCCACAGCTTTTTAAACTCCTGAAACACATCATAATTTTTTGCAAAAAGAATAACTCCGGAAGTTTCCATGTCAAGTCTATGGATAGCCTTTATCTTACTATCTTTATACTTTTTCCTTAATCTAAACTCTAAGGAGCTATCTTCTCTATCTGAGATAACAAAGGGAGGTTTATTTACCGCAACAATATACTCATCTTCATATACAACTTCTAAATTTTCTGTCTTAGGATAGCTAATATCAATGGATATAATCTCTACTACATCACCGGATTTTAACTGATGGGTTGCAATCCAGATTCTCTTATTATTAACAAAAACATTTTTAGAGTCTATAATCTCCTTTGCCCTATTTTTTGATATCTTTAGATTCTCTGCAACAAACTCCTTAAGAGTTTTTGGTGTTTTTACCAGCAATTTTTTCATAATCTCTAACCTTCTTTAAATAAATTTTCCTTACTTCGTTAAAAAATGGAATATTTTCCCTATAATCAAGATAAGTCCATACAAAAGGATGGAAAGTTTTATGGTGATAAAACAGCTCCATCTCTCCGTATATACGGTCAGAAATATAGATTCTGCTTCCTCTATCTTTTGAGCTTAAAGCTACTACCTGATACTCATCTAAATAGACAGGATCAACATTCACAGTCCTACCATCTAATCTAAACCTATCTTCCAATGTCATACTAATTTTCTTTATGCTGACCGCATCTTGTTTGTGTATGATACAATCTAATACGATAAACTTTTTTATCAAACCCTCTCCCATCTCTTTTTGATAGTAAGTAGAGTATGGTAAGGTGAAATTTTCTGTTGAATGGATTATTCTTCCATACTTTTCTTGCAATACACTTTCAACGGAAATTAACCTATCTTCAAATCTTTCATTCCACATCAAACCAAAGATCAATAACGCCCTATCTCTAATGTTTCTTTTCCCCTCTTGCCATTCTTATAGCATGTTTTAAAAGTGGTGCTATCATTCGGATGTTGTCTTTTACTCCTCCCGTACTTCCTGGAAGGTTTATTATCAGTGTACTTTCTCCAGCTACTCCACAAACTGCTCTTGATAAGAGAGATTTTGGTGTAAATTTTATACCTACAATCCTCATAGCCTCTTCAAATCCAACCATCTCTTTATCTATAACCTGTAATGTAGCCTCAGGTGTCACATCTCTCTTAGAAAATCCTGTTCCTCCTGTTGTAAACACAATATCCACTTTATCAACAAGATTCTTTAGTTTAGATACTATCATATCTAAATCATCTGGTAAAACTTCATAATAAATTACCTTGCCGTTAAACTCATTTTCTATTATATCTATTGCTGTTTTTCCACTTTTATCCTCTGACTCTCCTTTATAACAGCTGTCACTTAAAGTTATAACAGCACAGTTTAAACCTGAAAGGTCTTCTTCGTAGTCAGACTTTCCTCCGGATTTTGATATAAGCCTTATTCCCGAGATAAACATATTTTTATCAAAAGCTTTACACATATCATAAACATTTAAAAGAGCAGCTGACACAGCTGACAGTGCCTCCATCTCAACACCAGTCCTACCTATACATCTAACAAAGGACCTAACATACACTCCGTCCTCATCAAGTCTCGTCTCAACATAAGCCTGGTCTATAAGTATAGGATGACAGAAAGGTAGTATCTCCGGTGTTTTTTTAGCTCCAAGCATACCTGCCATCTGTGATGCTGTTAAAACATCACCTTTTGGTATCTCTCTATTTTTAATCATCTCAACAGTCTCTTTTGAGAGATATATCTTTCCTTCCGCTTGTGCTGTTCTTATAGTTTCAAACTTCATAGAAACATCAACCATCTTCATCTCACTTCACCCCATAAACTTCTTTTAAGTTTCTTCCTTCCTCAGCCCAGTCTAAACCATAACCTACAATAAATTTATCCGGAATAACAAATCCAACAAAATCAGCATCATAATCAACTTCCCTTCTCTCCTTCTTATCAAGAAGGACTACCGTTTTTAACTTTTTAGGATGTCTTAAAGACAAAGCCTCAACTAAAGCTTTTAACGTTCTTCCAGTATCTATGATGTCATCTACTATCAACACATTTTTATCTTTAATATCAACAGACATATCTTTTATAAAGATAACCTCTCCAAAACTTTCCATTCCAGTCCCGTATGAAGACACCTGCATAAAATCTATATATACTTTACTTCTAAGTTCCCTTACCAAATCTGCATAAAAGATAAAGGAACCTTTGAGTATTCCTACTGCGTATATCTCTTCTCCTTCAAAAGCTGTATCTATCTCCTCTGCAAGCTCTCTTATTCTACTTTTTATCTGACTTTCAGGAATGATAAGTTCTAAATCTCTACCTTTTATCTGCATAACGACCCTCTTTCTCTCAACTAAACCATATTTTACAATCTATTATAACTGTTTTTTCATCAGCATTGCATCTTCTAAATTTCTATAGTATTTTTCTCTTATATAAAGTTCTTCAAACCCATATTTTTTATAAAAATTTATAGCTCTTTTGTTATTTACCGATACATCAAGAT
>JBBFMH010000027.1:0-15035 GCA_037478615.1 Hydrogenothermaceae bacterium | reverse complement strand
AGCATAACTATCAGAGCATCTTTTACTGAGTTGTAGTTTATAAACAGTAAGATAAATATTAATAGTATAACTACCGGCACTATTACAGACAACTTTTTCATAGCTCTCTGCTGGTTTTCAAACTGACCTCCAAACTCTATGTAATAACCCTGTGGGAGTTTTATCTGACTGTCTATCTTCCGTTTTATATCATTTACAAAGCTTCCAAGATCTCTTCCCTGTAAATTAGACTGGACAAGAGCAAATCTCTGTCCGTTTTCGTGTCTTATCTTTGCAAAACCTTCTTCAACTTTTACATCTGCGATCTGCCAGAGGGCAAGTACATACCCATCTTTTGTTTTAAATGTTAGATTTTTTATTCTATCTACATTATTTATAACATCATCTGGTAATCTAACCACAACAGGGAAGGTTATCAATCCCTCTTTTACACTGTTTATCTCCTCAGATGCAAAGTAATTTCTGATTACAGAAAACAGGTCTTCTACTGTTAAGTTATACCTTGAGAGTACATCTTTTTTAGGGACTATCCTAAGTTGAAGTTTTCCACTCTGGGCTTCCGTCTCTACATCTACAGCTCCCGGTGTGTCCTTTATTAAATCTTCAATTTTATAAGCTATCTCATTTATCTTATAAAGATCATCTCCGAAAATCTTTACTGCTACTGTAGATTTTACTCCTGATAACAACTCATCTATTCTCATCTGTATAGGTTGAGTAAAGCTGAAAGACACTCCCGGTAAAACCGTTATCCTTTCCCTTATCTTTTCTTCCAACTGTTGTCTTGTCTTAAAGTTCTTCCATTCACCATATGGTTTTAAGATGATAAAAGTTTCTATGTAGTAGACATCTTCCGGCTCTCCTTTTTCTGATCTTCCTATGTTTGAAAATGAATATTTCACTTCGTCAAACTTTTTGGCTTGTTCTTCAACAAAAGATGCAACAGTTTTTGCTTGATTTAGATTAACATTGGGATCTAAAAAACTTTTTACAAGGATACCTCCTTCATCAAGAGTGGGGGCAAACTCTGTTCCAATCCTTGATAGTAAAAATAGAGAAAACAGGAATAGAGACACCACAGATAATATAACAACCTTTCCATGATTCAATGCTCTGTTTAATATCTTATGATAGTAGGTGTTTATCAGTTTTATAAACCGTGTCTCTTCTTCCTCAGACGGTCTAAGTAAAAAGTAAGATAAAACCGGCATTAATATAAAAGCAACAAATAGAGATGATAAAAGGGCAAATATTATGGTTAGAGCCAGAGGTTTAAAGTATTTTCCTTCCACAGATTCAAAACTAAAAATAGGTAAAAAGACTATAACTATTATCATAATTGCAAAAAATACAGGTTTAAACACTTCTTTTACAGACATCTCTATGTTAAACATCTTATCAGCATCTGGATTACGAGAAAAATGCCTGTAAATATTCTCTATAACTACAACTGTTGCATCTGCAAATAGTCCTATACCTATAGCAAGTCCTGCCAGAGACATAAGATTACCACTTAATCCTGCTTCTTTCATAAAGATGAAAGCCATAAGTAAAGTAAGGGGAACAGAGAGAATAACCACAAAAGCTGTCCTTACATTTCCTAAATAGATAAACATAGCTATAGCAACGAGAACTATACCTTCTATAAGAGCTTTCTGTATTGTATGAATAGCTTTCTCTGTTAGATAGGATTGGTCATAGAGAAGTTGAAATTTTACATCTTCAGGAAGTATCTTTTTTATGCTTTCTATCTTGTCTTTTAAATTTTTTACAACTTCCTGTGTATTTGTGTTAACCCTCTTTAAAACTATGTTCCCTTGAACTTCCATACCGTTTAATGTGAAAGCACCTCTCCTGTTTGGAAATTCCCCATCTTCCACTGTGGCAATGTCTCTTACTTTAACTACAAAACCATCTGTCTCTTTCACCGGAGTGTCAAGTATAGAGTTTATATCTGTGTAATATCCAACTCCTCTAACTACTAGATCTCCTTCAGGAGTTTTCGAGTATCCACCTCCTGCAACCGATGAAAAATTTTTCACTGCATCAACTACTTCCATATAATCTACATTGTAGTAGATAAGTTTATCAGGGTCAGGTCTGATAACAAATGATCTCTCCGGACCCCACTGAACTATCTCCTCTATTCCTTCAACAGATTTAATGAGAGGTTTAATTTTCCATTCTTGGATAGTTTTGAGATCTGTTAGAGGTTTTTTATCTGATGTTAGGGCGTATATAAGGACATTTCCTAAGCCAGATGAGTTTGGTCCCATAACTGGATTGTATCCTGCCGGAATAGATCCTTTCACATCTGCCAACTTCTCCATAACAAGTCTTCGGGCAAAGTATATATCTGTCCCATCTTTAAAAAAGACAGATATGTAAGACAGTCCTGGGAGAGAGACACTTCTTACGGTGGTAACATCTTTAATTCCACTCATAAATGTCTCTATCTTTTTTGTTATCACTGTTTCTACTTCTTCTGCGGAAAGTCCTGGAGCTTCGGTATATATATTTACCTGGATAGGAGTTGGGTCTGGGAATGTGTCTATCGGTAAGGTTTTATAAGAGTAAATTCCGTATGATACTATCAAAAAAAGTAAAAAAAGAACAATGAACCTGTATCTTAAAACTGTATCTATGATAAACATCTACTCCCCTCCACCAAACACCTTGGCTTTAAGGAATATAACACCGTCTATAAACACCTCTTCACCTTCTTTAATTCCGGATATAACCTCAACACTTTTATCCAACTTTTTACCCAACTTAACTTCCTTTAAAACAGCTTTAGAAGATTGTTTAACAAACACAAAGTTTTTACCATTTTGATTTACAACAGCTTGATACGGTAAAAACAGCCCTTTCTGTGAATAAATAGGAATTTCTACATTTACGAACATATTAGGTTTAATAAATTCTCCAGGCTGATACACCTCAACTCTTACTAAATTTCTTGAGGTTTTAGGGTCTAACTCATGGTTAACCAGAGTTATTTTACCCTCTACTTTTCTACTTTCCGGATTTATAACTTCAGCCCTCTGACCTAATTTTATAAATTTCGTATCTTCAAAAGGAACCATAGCCTCAACCCATAAAACTCTGTGGGAATGAATTTTCATAACACTATCCCCCATAGTTACAGGCATACCATTTACAGCTTTAGACTCTGCTACAAACCCATCCATCTTACTTCTTAGTATTATCGAGTTTCCATCTATCTCTCCGTAGGAGTTTAAAGCTTTAACTAATGCATCTAACTCCCCTTTTACCTTCTCGTACTCTATCTTTGCACCGTAGTATCTACTGTATGGAATAACTTCTTCTTTATAAAGGAGTTCCTCCCTCTGTAAGACTTCCTTTGCCGTCTTTAACCTCACCTTTGCCATCTGAATGTTTGACTGTATGTTTGCGATCTGAGGTGAATAAACTTTCAAGAGTACACTACCTTTTTTAACGATATCACCCTGTTTTACGAACACTTTTTCAATGATTCCATCAACCGGAGAAGATACCTCGAAGATTAAAGTTGGATTCTCAACCACTTTTGCTGGATATACCTTACTTTGAATTTCCTGAGTATTTTTAACTTTTAATGTTTTTAGGTTAAGCTTATCTTCTATATCTTTTGTAAGATCTATATCCTGACTGTATGAGTTAATAGAGACCAGCAGTACAAACAAAATCACAAATCTCATCGTTTGACCCCCAGATTTTAGTCAAGAATTATAGTATTTCCTATAAAGATTTAAGTGGAGGCTTAAAAAAGTAAGATAGAAGCAACAAATCATTTCATATTACCTTGTTAGTAGCATTTTTAGATAGGTGTTTGTTATTCCATAGCTTATTTTAACAACAATCCTCTGCCCTTCTTTAGAGTAAGCAAGAACAGCATCTCTTCCGATAGTAGCAGACTCTTTTTTCCAACCTGTCTTCTCCATATTTGTATCAAAGAACCTTACAAGATCCTGTATAAACCCTTCACCTTTGTATAGTAGATAAGCACGGTAAACTGGACCATTCTCGTATATAAATGATTCAGACTCAACGAGGTAAAAATTTGAAGGAACTATAAAGTTGTAATCTCCCCTTCTTTCCTGTTTAGCAACAAAATTGACGGGAGCATTTGGTTGTATAACTATCTCATTTGAAGCACAGCCAAACAGAAACATACCTGCTAAAGCCGTCAGTAATATCTTCTTCATTATCCTTCTCCTTTACATGAGAGATAAAACAATTATAACACTAAAAATCCAAACCTTTAACAGCTTTAACTCCCTTTTGGTAAGGATGCTTTACCTCAACCATATCTGTCGTCAAATCTGATAAATCTATAATCTCTTTTGGACAGTTTCTTCCGGTTAAAATAAAATGTTTATCTTCATTTGACAGAAGATCTTTAACTTCTTCAACATCTAAAAGATTAAAATATATCGCTACACAGATCTCATCTAATATTATCAGATCAAAATCTCTTAGATTATCTTTGGCAAACTTTAAAGCTTCTTTAGCTAAATTCTTATCTACATCTTCAAGTGGTCTAACACCATTTTTTAACAGCTCCGGATTTTCTTCAATCATCTTCTCTGGTAAATAAAACCCTCTTCTTCCAAAACTTTTTAAAACAAAATTCTCTAATTTGTCCAACACATTTGCCTCTGAAGATAGAGTTTTATCTTTCATAAACTGGACCATAAGGACTTTTTTTCCGGCTCCTACAGCTCTTATACCGGTTCCTATCGCAGCAGTTGTTTTTCCCTTTCCGTTTCCCGTAAATACGTATATCATAGGGGACAAGCACTCCAACCACAATTTTGACATCTCTTGCAACCTTCTTCAACAACAAGAGATGAACCACATACAGGACATTTTTCTCCATCTGCCGTTGTTTTGGACCTAACTTCTATCTCTTCCTCAACTTTGTAAACACCTTTTATAGATTTGTACCTGTAAACTGTGAGTCCTTTGCAACCGAGGCTGTGGGCATAAAGGTAAGCCTGTTTTATATCTTCTATGCTTGCATTTTCCGGAAAGTTTATCGTTTTTGACACAGAAGAATCAACCCATTTCTGGATAGAAGACAGGGCTCTTATATGGTCCGAAGCTGGTATATCTAAGGCTGTTTTAAACACCTTCTTTATATAATCAGGAATATAGCTTATTTTTTGACAGCTTCCCTCATTCTTTACAACATCATCTATAAGCTGATCATCAAATATACCTTCTCTCTCTGTGAATTTTTCAAAAACAGGATTTACATAGTAAAAACTTCCTACGGTAACCTCTTTTTTGTATATGAGGCTAAAGATCGGTTCAATTCCGGAAGAACAGCCAGCTATCATACTTATTGAGCCTGTGGGAGCAATTACTGTTGTGTATGCATTCCTTAAACCTTCTTTTTTTATCCTTTCGGAAATCTCCTGCCAGTCAAAACTCCACGACTCTCTCTCAAAAAATCCCCTAAATGGTAATTTACCTTCCCTGTAAAAACTTTTTTTGAAAAATGGAAAACTACCTCTCTCCTTTGCTATCTCTATTGATGTAATTTTAGAATGGTAGTTTATAAACTCCATCACCTTTTCCATAAATTTAAATCCTTCTTCACTGTTATAAGGTAGCCCAAGTTCAAACATAGTATCAGCAAGACCCATTAAGCCAAGTCCTATTTTTCTTGTTTTTAAAGTAGTTTCCTCTATCTCCTTAAGAGGATAACGGTTTGCGTCTAAAATGTTATCAAGTATCCTCGTTGCCACTTTTACAACTTTTTCCAACTCTTCCCATTTAAACCTTACCTGTCTATTTACCCCGTCATACTCCTCCTCTACAAACTGATACAGATTAATAGAACCAAGATCACAGGATTCGTTCGGGTAAAGTAAAACCTCTCCGCAGGGATTTGTAGTCTGTATTTTACCGAGGGTTTTCAAAAAGGGATTGTATCTATTTATGTTATCCTCAAAGAGTATACCTGGTTCTGCAGACTCCCATCCTTGATAAGCTATGGTGTTCAAAAAGTTTTCAGGGTCTATATACTTTACTATCTGGTTATTCCTTGGATTTACAAGGGGATATGGCTCCCTTCTGCTGTAATAGTCCCAGAACTCTTCCTTTAACAGGACAGATATATTAAAGTTTGTAAGCTGTTGATTCCCCTTCTTGGCTACTATAAACTTTTCTATATCCGGATGGTCTGAGTTTAGGATTCCCATATTTGCTCCTCTCCTCACACCACCCTGCTTTATAACCTCTGTCATCTTATCAAAAAGTGTCATGAAGGCTATTGGTCCGGAAGATACACCATGAGTTGAACGGACAAAATCTCCTTCAGGTCTTAACTTAGAGAAGTTATAACCACATCCACCACCAGATTGAAATATTATAGCGGCATTTTTTAATGTATCCATTATAGATACAAGAGAGTCTTCAATACCGAGGGCAAAACATGCCATTCCAGCACCGAGAGGATTTCCAAAATTAACGAGAGCTGGTGTGTTTGGTAAAAATTTCTTCTGAGCCATAACATCAAAGTACTCTTCTATCTCCCTTTCATACTGGTCAAACTCTCCACTTTTCAGCATCTTAAAAATTTCCATAAGGGGCAAAGTCATCTTCTTTTGCTTATTTAACCTACTGTAAACTCTAATAATAGTTTCTATATGATACTGGTTTAGTTTATACTTACCTATCTTTAACGTGCCAACTAAATTTTGTATACCAACCTTCTCTTCTTTATAATGTTTATCACTGTCTCCATAAATTCTCTTATCATAGAGGAGTGATGGTATAGCTATATTAATAGCAACTCTTTCAAACATCTCCCTTACAGACTCAACAACCTTTCCAGATTCATCCTTATTTAGGTATCTTACTGCAAGAACTCTCAGAGCATTTATATCAAATCTTTTTTCTATCTCATCTATAGATGTTTTGTTAAGTATCTGCATCTTCTCTTTTCTTATCTGGGATCTCTTTTCACGATACAGTATGTAAGCTTTTGCTACCTTTGACAGACCTTCTTCTATCAGAACCTCCTCAACAACATCCTGAACTTCCTCTACCGTAGGTGTCTGATCTTCTTTTAATCTTGATTCAAGTTTTGAAACCACTTTCTTTGCAAGATTATCTGCTATCTTTCTATCCTTTTCCCCAACAGCTTGCATAGCTTTCCAGATAGCGTTGGATATTTTAGATTCATCGAAATCTACAACTCTACCATCTCTTTTGATGATTTTAAAGATCATATTTTCCTCATTTTACAAGTTATAGATATAAACATAATTTTATGTTATTTTCTTTTCAACATCTTTTACCAACGGTAAAAGTTTTAAGAATATCTCCCTGTAATCTTTCTCACCACTTTCAACTTTATCCATAAACTCTTCTAACTCCCGTGTAAACTCCTCAGAAACATAATCCTCAAATTTATCTATAAGATAACTGTAAACCTCCTCTCCCAACTTTGTAGAAATAAGGTATCCATTTTTAAGTTGGAATATATAATTTCTGTGAAGTAAAGTAGAAACTATCTCTGCATAAGTTGAAGGTCTTCCTAACTTTTTCTGTTTCATCTGTTGTATTAAAGATGCCTGTGTAAAAGGTGAGACCTTCGGGATTTTCATAAGCTGTTTATCTTCTACTTTTAACTCCGGTGGTAACTTTAAAGGTTCAATCTTACCATAGAGTATGTTAAACCCATCCTCTATTATCTCAGATATAAAATCCTCTTCATAGCTGTATGAATTTACAGATAATCTGTAAGAAGTTTTTAAAACTTTTACCTTCCTTGTCTGACTTGCCATAAATCTGTTGAATATAAGACTGTAAAGTTTATATATCTCTTTTATGTTATTACTGTTGAAAGAGAGTAAACCATAGGACACTCTTAACTTTACATCCTCTAAATCCCAAGGTTTTGTAGGTCTTATACATTCATGGGCTCCTTCACTGTAAAACTCTCTTGGATATAAATACTCTTCTCCCAATCTTTCAACAATGTATGGTTTTGCAACTTGAAATCTTCCAACTTCTGAGACCCGTGTTGAATCTGTTCTGTGGTATGTGATAAGTCCTGATTCAAACAGTTCTTGCAAAAGTTCCATAGTGTAATCTGAGTTAAATCTGTAAAAGTTAAAAGCATCTTCTAAAACTGTATCTGTGGTGTACGGCGGTGGTGGTGAAAGCTCTATAACCTCTTCCTTAACGGTTTCTACATTAACCCTGTCTAAATGTTCAAAAACTTTCTGAGCAATATATTTGTCTTCTATATCAAAGCTAAATCTATGTCCGATAGAGGTAAACAGTATCCTAAATTTATAAACCTTTGACTCCTTTGTCATATCTATAACCCAACCTAAGACCGGTGTTTGGACTCTACCTGCAGACAGTCCCGTTCTCTTAAATTTAGCCCAAAGTTTTTCTGACAGTGAAAATCCAACCCATCTATCTGCTACTCTTCTTGAAAGCTGAGCTTTAACTCTGTTGATATCTACAGACCTGGGAGAAGATATTGATTCTTTAAAAGCCTGCTTTGTAATTTCGTGAAACTCAAGTCTTTTTATATCTAACCTGAAAGGTCTGAGATTTATAAACAGGTCATAAGCGATCTTTTCTCCCTCGGCATCAGGGTCAGAAGCCACAAGAACTTCATCAGAATAGAATGAAAGTATCCTTAAAGCTTCTACTATCTGACCTTTATCAAAAATGTTTTCTTTATTCTTTATCTCTTCATCTACATACTGTTTATTTGTAGTTCTATCTATCTTTATACTATCAAAAACAGGATAAAAATTGTCTTCTTTCTCTATAACGCCGTATATTCCTTCCTTCCTTGAGAGATTAAAGATATGTCCCAGAGAAGCGGTTATAGACAGGAGGGTGTTTTCTGTAGGTATCTCATACACTATAACATTTTTAACTTTTCTCATTGATGGTTTTCCAAAAAAAGATGCTATCGTTTTTGCTTTATGAGGAGATTCCACTATAACGAGTTTTGTTTTAAAATCTATAAATCCTCTTTCAAGGCTTTCCCTCTCCTGTCTTACCCTTTTATCTGCTTGGATGATGTAATCTAAATCTACTTTCTTTATTTGAATATCTTCTGCTACGTAGTATCTTAATCTCTTCTTTAAACTATTTAGAGCCTTTTGACTGTCAGAAATTATTATTGACAATCCTGGAAGCAGACCTTTTGATGTTAATCTTGATACCCTTCCCGACCCTTGTAGATAAACCTGTGGATTTCCAACTACAACATACAAACTGCCGTCTTCTTGTAGTTCAAGGAACACTTCTTCACTCTCTTTTAACTTATCTCTAAACTCCCCATTATTTAACTTTCCTTCCAAAAACTCCTTTATCTTTAAAACCTTCTGATAAACAACTTCATACTCCCTAAGTTTATCTTCCTTGATAGTAAGATACTTTTTAAGATAGTTAACATCTGCTATAGCTTGAACTTTCTCGTCTTCATCAAAGAGAGGCATAAGTGATAAAAGTAAGTTATGAAGTACAGATGGAAGAGGTTGTATCTGATCTATTCTAAATTTAGATTTCGGAACTCCGACGAATATCACATATCTTAAAATATCTGGAAGATCTATTCCCCTAAGGAGAGGATTTGATAGATGGGCAAGACCAACAACTACATCAACCTTCCTATTTTTTAATTTATTAAGAAGCTCACTTTCCTTTAAGTCTAAGTAAGAAGCGACTTTTATTTTTCTCTTCTTTAATATATCAGTTGCTTTTTCAACATACTCTCTACCAAGCGTATCGTTTATAAAGATGATACCTCCCTCTTTCAGATGTTTTACAATTTCAACAGCCTTATCCATCATAACTTCAAAATCTATCTCTGATTCTATATACATATCTTCAACATTCCTCAAAGTAGATACAAATCTTGCAATCTCAAATCCCAGTAGATTTTGGAATAGTATTGCTCTGTTTGTTTTCGGTTTTAATGTTGCGGAAGATACTATAAGTTGAGTCTTGATCTTTTCCCTCAACACTGAAAGTTTCTCGTAATACTGTGGACTGTTATCTCTCCTTAGAGCAAACTTTATATCTTCTTCACTGAAACCTAACATATTAAAGAGATGTTCTACATTCTTACCACTTTTTAAAAACGAATCTACATCATCAACAAATATGAAAGAGAAATTAAACTGTTTTAACTTTTCAAAGTTTTTATGCATAAAAGCTATAGTACATATAAAGATATCAAACTCTCCATTTTCAAAAGCCCTTTTTTCTGCTTCTTTTCCTCTATAAGCAACTATCTCTCTCTTTATTCCCTCACTTTTCACCACTTTACTGAAATCTTTTAGTTTCTGATAAAACTGTTGGACTAAAAGTTTCGTAGGTAAAACTATAAGGACTTTTCCGGATACGATAAGGGAGAGTAAAAGTCCAAAACTTGATTTTCCTGTTCCGGTTGGTGATACTATTGCAAAAGACTCTCCAAGATAAAACCTCTTAGCCCAGTTTATCTGTAATGAAGATGGTTTGTTTTTCACAACCTTCTCAAAAAGTTTACTAAAATACTCAACCTTTTCTAATGTTTGACAGAACTTATCAAGAAGTTTTAAGTTGTTATCACTTTTTAGATTAGCGCACACATCTTCAAAATTAGTTATATTTTCCTCCGGAAGACATACTTCACAGGGAAGGCCCCTACTTAATCTATCATCTGAGATTAATCCTTTACAGTTTGGACATCCTGATTTTATATAAAAGAGCATCCCAACATCTCCTTCTTGCTAATATTCAATAGACAGCTTATTATTTATATTAACATAACACATAAAAGGTGGAAAAATGGATAGAGAGGAAGTCCAGAAGTTATGCAGTGAAGGAGAAGCTTTACTTGACTTCGTATTTAAAGGATCACAGGCTATAGAAAAAGCTCCCAAAATATACGGCGTTCCTACGGGAATTGAAGGATTAGATGAGTTGTTTTTTATAGTTGTTTCAGAAAAGGGGAAAATCGTAAAGAAAAATTTGGGAGGTATACCTGCTTACTCTATCTTCAACATAACCGGAGTATCAGACACAGGTAAAACTCTGATGGTGGAGCAGTTTGCTGTAAATCAAGCAAGTAAGGGAGAAAAGGTAGCTTTTATTACCGTTGAGACTACAGCAAACTTTGTAGCAAGCTCTCTAAAACTAAGAGCTGCAGCAATGGGTTTAAACTTTGATGATTTTCAGGATAATATAATCATAATTGATGCTGCATCTTCCACAAAACTCAGAGAAAATATTCCGGATCTACTTGCAACCTTAGCATATGTGATAAAAGAGTAT
This sequence comes from Hydrogenothermaceae bacterium, assembly GCA_037478615.1. GTDB lineage: Bacteria > Aquificota > Aquificia > Aquificales > Hydrogenothermaceae > JAOABC01. Next base: position 3,728 of record JBBFMH010000027.1, on the reverse strand, counting down.
AAGGTGAAATTTACAGTAATCGATTCAGTTACAGGGTTATTTGAAACAAAAGAGATGCTTGCAAGAGCTGTAGTAAGGAGATTGTTTAACTTTATGAAAAGATGGTACCAAACTGCTTTGTTTGTCTCTCAAAAGAGAAGCGGACAGGAGGAGCTAACAGCAGAAGCGGCAGGTGGTTATGCGGTAGGACATATAGTTGATGGAACTATGGTTCTGGCAAAAGAGCTAATAGATTCTCCTTACAAATCAAAACTTTACGGAAAACCAGTAGGAGATATTGTAAGGCTGTTTAGGATTGACGGCTGTAGAATGAGTGGTCATGATACAAAAACACATTTCTTAGAGATAACAGAGCCTGGTTTAGTTAAAATAGGACAGCCTTTAGGTAAATAAAATCATTCAGGAGGGTAAAGATGATTGTGATAGGATCAGCTATAACAGATGAGAAAGAGATCGAACATCTTGTAACAAGAGTTTTCTTTAAATCTGTTGAGTTGTTAGGTGGAATGAGTAAACTTGCAGAGTATAGGACTCTCACATGGCTTCCTTCACTTGCGAGAGCTTCTTATGTGATAGTTTTAAAGGATCAGTATATGAAAACAGATGAAGAGATAGCAGAAATTGTTGGTCTAACAAAGAACACTGTAAGAAACATTCTCAGAGCTGACCCGGAGCTTGCTCTAAGGAAGATAAAAGCCCTTGAAGAACTCATTAAAGAAGAAGCAAAAGAGTTAAGAGTCCACACAGCCGGAGGAGTTGCAAAACTGGCTTACAGGGAAGTAAAAGAAGGCAGAGAAGCTCAAACATTAATCCAATACTGTTCTACCGTCGCGGAAGATATTGCAAAAACTTTGGATATCCCCTGGGCTTACTTAGTTCTGAAAAAATCAAAAGGAGTCCATTACCCTATAACAGATTCATCTTCATTAAAAGATAAACTTCATGGAGTACCTATAAAGGGAGTGCCAGCAGAAGAAGTTATATCAAAATTACACTATCCCATCAAGAACCCTGCGGAACTTATCCACGAAATAAAACAGGTTTTATTGAATCAGTAAGGAATGTCGTAAAGTTTCTTTACATAATGTATGAGGAGGTAACTTTTTGCCTCCTCTATCTCTCTCTCATCCTGTATATGAAGTTTTTTTAGCTGAGAATTTACAGCTTTTTCAACTACTGCTTTCTCTTGGGTAGACATTTTTGAGTATAGATATTTTGCTATCTGTGAGGATATATAGAAGTTTGCAATATCTCCAGGTATGTTTGATAACTCTGTATTTTTTATGATTTTCTTCGGTATGTTAAGCTTTTTAAAAATAACATTCCATAAAGCCCTATCAATATCTTTATCTTTCCTATTTTGTTCAAATCCTTGATTAGGATACATTTCAGTGTTTTCCGTATTTTCTACGTTAATTTTTATAGGTTTAACCTCTTCCTGAGTCTGATTTTTGATTACATCAAACATCTCTAAATTTTTTACTAAAACACTGATAAATTCATTAATTTTAACCCTCTTTGAGCCTACTTCTTCAACAGATAAATTTAGAGCTCTCTCCAGGTCTTCATCACTATATTTATTTACAATCTCGTTTACTTTTTCGTACATATCCTTGTTTAATGAGCCGGGTGTTTTTCCTATTTTAATTAACATACTGTATAAAAAGCTCTTTACTCTGTCATTTTCTTCCATTGTTTAAACCTGTAAAAGATATTTGCGGAATTTTCAAGTGTAGATGTGTATTTTAAAGCTTCATCTATACTTTTCCCTACTGTAAAACTTCCATGGGTTCTAACTATAACCGTATTATAACCTTCTCTAAACCTTTGGGCAACAGAGAGAGCTAACTCAAAAGATGCAGAAGGTTGACTAACATCTACAACCGCAACCCTCTTTATAAAAAGAGTTCCCTCTATATCAATAGGTGTAAACTCTTCAAGGAAGTATCCTAAAACCGTTGCTGTTATGGGATGTGCGTGGACTACAGCGTTTATATCTGGATTCTGTTTATATATCTCCCTATGGACTATAAGCTCTATAGAAGCCTCTCTATCTCTATCCGTATTTTGGTATATTGGTAGCTTTACTATATCTTCATCCTTTAAGAAACCTGCCATTCTACCTGTCTTTGTTATATAGAGAGAATCTCCTTCTCTTATACTGAGATTTCCGCCGTGAGATGACACAAGACCAAGCTCATGTAAAACTCTCCCTGCAAATTTTATCTGGTCTAAAATTTCTTTACTCAAGTTTAACTCCTACTACAGGTATTCCCCACTGATCGGCTTTTTTCAAGAAAACATCTCTATCAAGTAGGTAAGTTTTTCCTGCTTCTACCGCCAAAGCTTTCCCCTTTACCTTCTTTATGTTTTCAAGGGTTTTCATACCTATCACCGGCACATCGTATCTCATATCCTGATTTTTTCTTGCTGCTTTACACACAACAACCCCTTCAGACACAAGATCTTTTGACCTTAATATACATCTATCTGTCCCTTCAATCCCTTCAACAGCAACAACAACCTTATCTTTAACCACAACTGTCTGTCCTATATCTAAATCTGCTATTTCTTTTGCTATACGCATACCAAACTTTATATCTTCCATCAAGTTATCATCTGGCTCTATCTGTGTGAGAACTCCTTCAGGAACCAAGAGATTCCTTAGATAAGGTGTTGGATCTATAAAGTTAAAACCTTCTTCTTCTAACTCCTCAATTATTCCGTAAAGTATAGATTTTGCTCTCCTATCTTTTATCTTTGATAAAAACTCCCTTGATCTACTGTCAAGTTTGTAAAAATGAAACAAGATGGATGAATGTTCTATTTTTCCAAGCATTACAAGGTTTTCTACATTTAGACTTTTCATAGTGTCTATGAGTTTTTGAGCTTCTCCAAAAGAAAACCAGAAAGTTTTACCAAACTTTTCTATATTTTTATCTGTGGAAGATTTTATAGCAAAGATATAGAGCTGATTTTCAGTTTCGGAAACAGATTTTGCAAACTCTAACGGAAGTTGTCCTGACCCAGCAATAAGACCAACTTTCATTACTCCATCTCGTCTTGTGCTGTCACAACCTTTCTCTTTGAAGCCTCTGGAGCGATACCTCTCTTTGTAGTTTTAACAAAATTTAGTAAATTCTCTATTTCCGGAGTTTTTGGTAAGGTCTCTTCAACCTCTTTTATACCTTCCGATAAAGTTTTAGAAGTTCTAAACAGTATTCTGTAAGCTTCTTTTATGAGTTTTATCTGCTGATTTGTAAAACCTCTCCTCTTTAAACCAACAAGATTTAAACCGTATAACATAACATGATTCTTTGAAGCTCTCGTATATGGAGGCACATCCTTATCTACCGCTGAAGCACCACCTACCATAGCATAATCACCGATTCGGCAAAACTGATGTATAGGAGTGAGCCCACCTATAAAAACATAACTTCCAACTCTAACATGTCCGGCCAAGGTTACACAGTTTGCAAGTATAGTATTATCCCCAACTTTACAGTCATGGGCTATATGGACATACGCCATCAGATAACAGTTGTTTCCTATTCTGGTAATACCATCGTCAAAAGGAGTTCCTCTGTTTACAGTACAGTATTCTCTTAAAACGGTGTTATCTCCTATCTCAACATAGGATATCTCCCCTTTAAATCCAAGATGCTGAGGTAAGCCCCCGATAACACAGCCTTCGTATATCTGACAGATTTTACCTATTTTTGAATACT
>JBBFMH010000026.1:0-15315 GCA_037478615.1 Hydrogenothermaceae bacterium | reverse complement strand
CAAGTCTCTCTCTAAGCTCATCTATCTTTGAAGAATCAATTGTTAAACCTGCTGCTGCAGAATGTCCTCCAAACTTCTCAAAAAGATCACCACACATATTCAAAGCTTTGTATATATTTACCTTTGACACACTTCTTGCAGAGCCAACAGCTTTACCATTTTCCTTAGAAAGTATTACAGCAGGTAATCTGTACTTCTGAGCTATCCTACCGGCTACGATTCCAATAACTCCGCTATGCCAGTTTTCATCATCCACTACTATCACATTTTCAGAGTTATACAGTTTTATCTTTTTTTCTGCCTGGATGGTAACTTCGTCTGTAATCTTCTGTCTCTTCCTGTTTAGATTCTCTAACTCAACTGCCAAGGTTTGAGCTTTTACAGAATCTTGGGTTATTAAGAGTTTAACCGCTTTTCTTGCATCTGATAGTCTTCCGGAGGCATTTATCCTTGGACCTAACATAAAACCTATATCTGTTGACATTATCTCTCTGTTTATTCCGGCTTGCTCTATAAGTTTTTTTATACCTACTCTCTTTTTTTTATTTATCTCCTCAATTCCTGCTTTCACCAACGTTCTGTTTATAAAAGACATCGGAACAAGGTCTGCTACTGTCCCTAAGGCTACTATATCTAAAAACTCTCTGAGTTTCATATCTGGGTCGAAATACTTCTTTAACGAAGCAATTAGGTAAAATGAAAGCCCAACAGATGCAAGATGTTTAAAAAGTGGATTTATATCTTCAAAAAACTTAGGGTTTATTATAGATATACCACTTTCAAGATAAGGTGGGTTTAACTCTTTCCATCTATCGGATGGCTCGTGGTGATCAAGAACATAAACCTCTAAACCACACTGCTTAGCAAATAAAAGCTCATCAAAGGCATTTGTCCCACTATCTACCACTATAAGAATATCAGCGTACTCTGATATCCCTTTAATAGCTTCTTTATTAAGTCCATAGCCTTCATCAAATCTGCTTGGTATGTAATATTTACAGTATGCATTTATTTTCCTAAAAAAATTCACTAAAAGAGAAGTGCTTGTTATACCATCTGCATCGTAGTCTCCATAAACTACGATCCTTTTGTTACTTTTTATAGATTGAGCAAGCTTAAAAGCGATCTCTTCAAGATAATTAAAAAATGACGGCTTTATAAGATTACTCAGTTTTGGCTCTATATACTCATCTGAAAAGTTTTCATCAAAGAGATCCTTTCTGTTGTAAATAATCTGTCCCAACACTTTACCGTATCTATCTATGAGAAAGTCAGGAGCCGGATTACTCTCTTCTAAAATCACCCATTGGTATCCGGATATTCCTACTATCATTTAGACCTCTTTTTGTAGAACTTTAAAACCTCTCCGGTTGAAGCATCTACAACAACGTAACCATTTTCTCCTTTTACTTTATAAACACATATATTTTCCCTTTTATCCTTTGCCAACTTAACACTCTCTATACTTCCAACAAAACTTTTTGCTGTTGATTCAACATGAGAGATAGATAAGTTAGAAACACATTCTGAGGCACGAGATAGGGTAAAAAAAGACAAAATTAACATAAGGATAGATCTCATAGTTAAACCTCAGAAAAAGTTTAAAAAATTATATCATAGTATAATATGGGATATCAAAGTTGAGGGTTGGAAAGTAATGTTAGAAGAAAAAGTTATTGATATTTTTGAAGAAAGTGTTAGATTAAAGAGAGAGTTTGTAGAAGAGTATGCAGAAGACATAGTTAACCTTGGTATCCTTTTAGGTAGAAGATTGAAGATGGGTTATAAAGTTTTGATATGTGGAAATGGTGGTTCTGCTGCAGACAGTCAACATTTTGCAGCAGAGATAGTTGGAAGATTTGAGAAAGAAAAGAAAGGGTATCCGGCTATAGCTTTAACTACGGACACATCTATACTAACCGCCATCGGAAACGATTACGGATTTGATAAAGTTTTTGCAAAACAGGTTGAAGCTCTTGGAAACAAGGGAGATATACTTATAGGTATATCTACAAGTGGAAATTCTAAAAATGTAGTGGAAGCTGTTAAGGTAGCGAGGGATATAGGGATGTTTACGGTAGGATTCCTTGGGAAAGATGGAGGGACGCTAAAAGATATGGTAGATAAAGCCTTTATAGTTAGGTCTGACTCTACTGCAAGAATTCAGGAAGTCCATCTAAATTTGGAACATACTCTCTGCTATATACTTGATATGTATCTAACTGGAGAGATAGAGGATTACTATGAGCCAAACAGGTGAGTTTTTAAAGAAAACCGCCCAGGAACTAAGTGAAACTGAAAGAGAACTGACAATTCATCCACTTTCTGCGTTAAAACCAAAAAGACATAAAAAACATTACTTTTTGATCTTCACACTTATTGTTGCTTATTCATTTATTGTTTATGCCATATACGACCTTTATGTGATGAAACAGAACTCTTACACGATTATAAGAAACTTCCTTGATACAGAGATAATACTTGCAGAGCTTGAAAAAAAGATAGCAGAAGCTGTAAATATTGAGTATATAAAAGAAAGAGAGATAAAATCAGAGGAAGAACTTCTGGAAGAGATCGCAAAAAAAAGTTTAAAACTTCCAGATTTAAACAGCTTACCGAAAAACATTCCACCTATCCAGATAGAAACAACTAAACAGAATCTACCTACACAACAAACCCCTATCCTTTCAAAAAGAGATTTTTTCTTAAAAAAAGCTCAAGAGTATGAATCTATCGGTAATTATAAGTATGCAATATTCTTTTACCTGAGAGCTTTTGCGGAAAATCAGTCAGATTATACTTTAAAGTACAAGATCGCAACTTTATACCATAATATAGGACAGGAAGAACTTGCAATAGAGTCTGCAAAAGATGCTCTAAATATAAAACCTGATTTTTTACCTGCTATAGAGTTTTTGATAGATATATACTCAAAAACTGGGAAAAAACCTTCCGGATTTAAGTATATGTTAGAAAGAGCCAAAAGCTATCATCCAAATAACAGAGATATACTTTATACTTTAGAAAAACTACAAAAAGACAGCACAGAGTAAAGCTATGAACTTCATAGATGAACTTTCCATAGTTATAGTAGACAGAGAGTTTAAGATAAAGAGGATAAGTGAGTTTTTATTGGAAAGTCTTGGATACAAACATTTAGAAGTTATAGAAGAAGACATATCTATAATATTTGATAAAAGTATAAAAAACCTTATAGAAAGTCAGAACTTTTCCATATCTGTAAAATCTAAAAATGGATCAGTCTTTAAATATTATGTAGCATCTCAAAAACTTTTTGATCTAAATGGTGATTTCAGAGGTTATATCTTACAGATTTTAAATATATCTTTTCAAACCTTACAGGAAGATTACTTTACATTCAACACTCAGAACATAAAGATGAAAAAAGTCCTTGAGAGAGCTTCATTGGTAGCCCAATCTGATGTGTCAGTTTTAATAGTTGGAGAAACTGGAACCGGAAAATCAAAACTTGCAAAATGGATACATTACAACAGTAAAAGGATAAAAAATAATTTTGTTTCTGTAAACTGCTCTGCCATTCCGGAGACATTATTTGAGTCTGAATTTTTCGGCTATGAGAAAGGTGCATTTACCGGAGCTGTAAACTCAAAACCTGGAAAAGTAGAAGTTGCAGATGGTGGGACACTGTTTTTAGATGAGGTTGGGGACTTATCATTAACTTCGCAGGCTAAACTTCTCGTATTCGTTGATACAAAAGAGTTTGAGAGGTTGGGAGCAAACAGACCTAAGAGAGTTGATGTAAGAATAATATCAGCTACAAACAAAAATTTATTAGAAGAAATAAGAAAAGGTGGATTTAGGACAGACCTTTATTACAGACTTGCAGTTATAAAAATTGAGATACCACCTTTAAGAGAGAGAAAGGAAGATATTCCACTTATTGTAAACAGTTTCTTATACAGAAGAAATAAGAGAATAACTCCGGAAGCTATGGAGTTTATAGTTTCAAGGGATTGGCTTGGAAATGTTAGAGAGCTTATAGCATTTTTAGAGTCTGTAAGCATATTGACAGGTTCTAAAAACATAATTGAAGTTAAAGATCTGTATGATGAGATTGTTTCTTTTGACATAGAGTCTGATGTTATAAAAGTTGATGAAGAAGTTTTATTTAGTGAAGAGAGGAGAATAGTAGAGGCTTTGAAAAAGACAAATGGAAATAAAAAAGAAGCCGCAAAATTACTGGGTATAAGCCCAGTAACTCTTTGGCGTAAAATCAGAGAATATAAAATAGAGATCTAACTTCTCCTATTTGCCTCCAAAATTTTCTTTCTTATCCTTATACTATCCGGAGTAACTTCTATAAGCTCATCATCTTTTATCCACTCTAAGGCTTTCTCAAAATCCATCTTTCTTGCAGGAATTATCTTTACGTTTTCATCACTACCTGCTGCCCTTACATTTGTTAATTTCTTCTCTCTTGTTACATTTACATTTAAGTCATTTTCTCTTGAATGTTCTCCCACTATCATTCCTTCGTAAACTTCTGTTCCAGGATCAATAAAGAAAACCCCTCTATCTTGGAGACCAAAGATCGCATAAGGTGTTGCAGTCCCTTTCCTATCAGCAATTAAAGCACCGTTTAATCTTGTTTTAATCTCACCTTGCCACTCTTCCCAACCATCAAATATTGTATTTAACAGACCTTCTCCCCTGGTGTCAGTTTTAAATTCAGATCTATAACCTATCAAACCTCTTGATGGAACTATAAATTCAAGTCTGACTCTACCAAATCCGTGATTTATCATATTTATCATTCTTCCTCTTCTACTTCCAAGCTTTTGGGTAACTACTCCGACAAACTCCTCTGGAACATCTATGAGAACTCTCTCCACAGGCTCATACTTCTTACCGTTAATCTCCTTTACTATCACTTCCGGTTTTGAAACACCAAATTCATACCCTTCCCTTCTCATCATCTCAGCAAGTATTGCTATCTGAAGCTCTCCTCTTCCCATAACCAAGAAAGAGTCAGGATTTTCAGTGTCTTGAACCTTAAGAGCTACATTTGTTAATGTTTCTTTGTATAGTCTATCTCTAAGATGCCTTGAAGTCAGGTATTTTCCACTTCTTCCGGCAAAAGGAGAGTCATTTACAGAGAAAATTACGGATATTGTTGGCTCTTCTACGGTAATCGGAGGTAAAGCTACCGGATTATCTATATCTGATATTGTATCTCCTATTGTTATATCATCTATCCCTGCTATTGCCACTATATCTCCGGCTTTTGCTTCTTTTACTTCTATCCTATTTAAACCTTCATAGGTATACAATACTCTAACAGTTCCTTTAACAATACTGCCATCTTTTTTTACCACACTTACCTGTTGGTTTTGCCTAACAGAACCGTTAAATATCCTGCCTATAGCAAGTCTCCCTACGAAGTTGTCGTAATCAAGAGAGGTTATCAAAAATTGGAATGGCATGTTTTCATCATAAGTTGGAGCAGGTATATACTCAATTATCTTTTCAAATAGAGGTTGAAGATCTTTTGAATCATCATCTAAGGATTCCTTAGCTACTCCATCTTTTGCTATCGTATATAGAATAGGAAATTCAAGTTGATCCTCGGTAGCATCAAGGTCAATAAATAGGTCATAAATTTCGTTTATAACTTCTTGAATCCTTGCATCCGGTCTATCAATTTTATTTATAACTACTATCGGCACTAAGTTGGCTTCTAACGCTTTTTTTAAAACGAACCTTGTTTGAGGGAGTGGTCCTTCTGCTGCATCTACGAGGAGAATAACACCATCAACCATTTTTAAAGTTCTCTCTACCTCTCCTCCAAAATCTGCGTGTCCCGGAGTATCAACAATATTTATTTTGTAATTTTTATACCTTATTGCAGTATTTTTTGCCATTATGGTTATACCACGTTCTCTTTCAAGGTCTATACTATCCATAACTCTCTCTACAACTTCCTGATTATCCCTGAATACACCACTCTGTTTTAACATTCCATCAACTAAAGTTGTTTTTCCATGGTCAACGTGTGCAATAATTGCAATGTTCCTAATGTCCTCTCTATATGAGAGATTCTCACTCTGTTTCACTTCTCCAACTAAACTCATCTAATCTCCTTTAAAGTTTTATTAATCTCTTCTATAGAATCAGACAGAACAACTACTCTATGTACCTTTTTAAGTAAATTAGGATTATCTATCTTCTTTATAAGATTTTTAACATCTGATGGAACAACGCCAAATTTTAATTCTAAAGTTTCAAGAATTAGGTTTTTGGTAGCAGTTAATATACCTTCTCTTTTACCTTCTTTTTTACCCTCTTTTTTGCCTTCTTTAAATAAGGGAGTATCTTCTACTGGAATTGGCATTTTAATCACCTCCGAAGTAATATATTTAAAATATTCATATAATGTAGGTCTCAAATTAAGTAAATTCAATAGTTTTGTTTCAAATTCTTTTGAAGTTTTCTCGTCTTTATTTTGCAATCTCTTCAAAAACTCTCTACATATAGTATCTCCATCTATATTACATAGAGAAGCCAACAAAAAAGCTTCATCAGAAGGTTCAGTAAGTAATGATTCACACTTTACTTCTCTCATATCTAAAATGTTGAATTTGTATGTCAAATCTCCATTTTTAAAAAAATTTTTCATATCAAGCTTTGAATTACCAATATAAACAACAAACTGCCTTATGTTTAATTCTCTTTTTAATTTCTCTTTGGAGAATCTTAATAATAATACAAAATATTCAAGCATTCTTTCAACCATAAAGTTATCATTTACAGTTTGAATTTCAACATGAACAAGATTGCCACCAGATATAAACACCAAGTCCGGTTCTCTATAAGAAGGATATTGAAGTTTAACATGTAAAACTACAGCATCCTCTTTTGCATCTATACCTAAAACCTCTCGGATAAAAACTGCCGGAACTTTTCCTATTATATCCTTTAAAGTTAGATCGTATTTCATTAATCTCTATAAACCATCTTACCATTATAAAATGTGTATTTAACTTTTCCTATTAGTTTTCTTCCAAGCAAAGGTGTATTTTTACTTTTTGAAAGTATTGTTTCCTCATTTACCTCCCAGCTTTCAAAGGGGTCAAATATTGTAAATTCTGCCATCTCTCCAACCTTTATCTGAGGTGGCTTTATTCCTATGATTTTTGCCGGATTTGTTGACATAACCTCTACCATCCTTCTTAAATCTAAATAATCTTTTTTTACCAGTTCTAAAAGGATAGGTAAAGCAAACTGAAGTCCTATCATTCCTGGAGGACATATATGTAAATCCATCATCTTTTCATGGTGAGCGTGTGGTGCATGGTCGGTAGCTACACAGTCTATTATTCCAGAGGATAAAGCCCATCTTGCAGCTTCAATATCTTCATGGGTTCTAAGTGGAGGTGAAACTTTTGCATTACAGGAAAAATCTAAAAGTTCCTCGTCTGTTAAATAAAGATGGTGAGGAGTTACTTCTGTTGTAACCTTTGCTCCCATAGCCTTTGCCCATGCCACTATCTCAATAGAGAGTTTAGAGGATATATGACAGATATGAACTGGCATACCGGTTTGTATAGATAGAATACAATTTCTTGCTACCATTGTATCCTCTGCTTCCGGAGGTAGTGGAGGAAGTCCAAGGGCAGCAGCTATCTCTCCCTCATGGGCTACACCACTTTGAGATAAGTTAAGATCTTCACAGTGATCAGCAACAAAAGAACCAATAGAACCAGCATATTCCATAGCCTTTCTCATAACAAAAGAATCCATAACAGGAGCACCGTCATCTGTAAAATATACTGCTCCAGCATCTTTAAGGAGAGCCATCTCCGTTAGATGTGTCCCTTTCCTTCCTTTTGTTATAGCAGCAGCCGGAAGGACTCTGCAAAGTCCAACTTCTTCACCTTTCTCTATAACATATCTTATGAGAGAGGTCTCGTCTAAAGCAGGGAATGTGTTAGGCATACATATAACGGTTGTATAGCCACCGGCTACGGCGGCAAGACTTCCGGTATATATATCCTCTTTGTAAGTCTGTCCTGGGTCCCTGAAATGAACGTGAATATCTACAAATGAAGGAGAAAGAACCTTTTCGGTTGCATCAATAACTTCACAGCCCGCAAAAGGCTGTATCTCTTTTTCAATCTTCGTTATAACACCATTTTCTATTAAAATATCAAAACTACCTTCTGTATTAGTCACAGGGTCAATTACATATCCGTTTTTTATCAGTATCATAACACTCCTCTCAGTTTTTTACTTTAAATTTACAGAATATTAAAGAAAAAACAATCACTGGATAACTTTACCAAGTCTTGATAATCTTATAGATGGTTTCTTTGTGTTTATAGAAAAGTATATAACGAAAGCCTGTCCCACTACATAGTCATCGGGAACAAACCCCCAGAACCTACTGTCTTTTGAGTTATCTCTGTTATCTCCCATCACAAAGTAGCTGTTTTGAGGGACTGTGATAGGACCAAAGTCGGTACCTATACCGTCTTCAATCTCCATTATGGTATAGGAGTATTTACTGCCATCTCTTCTTGTGTTAGTTTCTATATACATTTTCACCTTTTCATTTTCTTCCTCGTAATAGCCTGCCGGTTTTCTATCAAGAGCTTTTCCATTTACATACACAACATCATCTTTTACCTCTACCACATCTCCGGGGAGAGCTATAACTCTTTTGATAAAGTCTATGCTTGGGTCTTCCGGATATTTGAAAACTATAACATCTCCCCTATCTATCTGAGCTAATCTGTTGTTTTTATGATAAAAAGTTATGTTTGTAAAAGGAATACCTATATCCCAATTTCCATAAACAAGTTTATTAACAAGTATAAAATCACCTACCAGAAGAGATGGTTTCATAGAACCGGAAGGAATGTTAAAAGCCTGAACTAGAAAGACCCTAACTAAAGATACAACAACAAATATGAAAAGGATTGTCTCCGCTATATGTTTAATATCTTTTTTACTCATTCCACAAACCTTTCTTTTCTTCTCTTGCTTTTTGGAAACACTCTCTAAACTCTTTCTCGTACTTCACATTAGGAGGTATTGTGAGCGGCATAGCATAGCCATTACAGATGATCTCTTTATTCAACATTCTACCGTCCAGTAAATACACATAAGCAAGTAATCTACCGTATTTATCCCTCGGCTGAACATCAAACTCTAAATAAACCTTTACACCAGGTTTTACAAAGGATTTTGTAAATTCTTTTGCCTGCTTTCCTAAATCTACTATGGTTTCTACATCTCTATTCAACTCTCTTTCCTGAACTGTTGCTCTTTTATTCAACCTACTTTCAGGAGTATCAACTCCTATAAGTCTCACTTTTTCTTCTATTCCATCGATATTTACAACAATAGTATCACCGTCAATAACCCTTACAACCGTTGCTTCTTTAAGATTCTTCGGTATATTGGCTACGTTATCTCCTTTACAGGATAGAAGTAAAACAAAAAATACTACAACTAAGACCTTTAAACTATACATATTCTGAATGTTAATCAATCTTTCTTAACCTCTACTTCATCTGTATCATCTGAATGTTTTTTAACCTCTATAGGAACTACCTTTACGAAGTTATTAACTTCATTTTCAAAATCTGAGATAATCTTTTCGGCTATCTCGCTGTTTGTATAGACTTTATGTTTAGATACAAGGGTTCTTATCTGGTCTATATCTTCATCTTCAAGCTGATCAATCTTTACATAAGATTTGTTTATTAACTTGTCTATGTCTTGAGATGGACTGTATATATAGGCAACACCACCTGTCATTCCAGCACCGAAGTTAACACCTATGTTACCAAGGACAACAACAACACCCTCCGTCATATACTCACAGCCGTGATCTCCTACTCCTTCAACTACAGCAACAGCCCCGCTGTTTCTAACTGCAAATCTCTCTCCTACGACACCACTTATATATACCTGTCCACCGGTGGCACCGTATAGTATCGTATTTCCGGCTATAACGTTCTCATAACTTTTTCCTTTGAAGTTTGAAGGTGGTTTTATAACTATCAATCCACCTGCCATACCTTTTCCAACATAGTCATTAGCCTGTCCGGATAGGAATAGATTTAACCCATGGACACAGAAAGCTCCGAAACTCTGTCCTGCTGTTCCTACAAGGTTTAACTCAATTTTACCGTTTCTTAATCCCTTATTCCCATACCTTTTGACTATCTCATGGGCTATTCTCGTTCCAAAACTTCTGTATATATTTCTTAAAGTGTAAAATCCGGAGTAAACTGTATCATTTTCTATTGCAGGAAGTAGATCTTTTAGTATGTCAAGGTCATAAGGCTGTTTTGAAGGGGGTATAGGGTTTCCATCCTGCATAACCCTTCTTGGTTTATCAGTAGGTAAAGGTTTTAGTATGTGATCTAAAGATACATATTTTGCTTTGTAATGGTCAGAAGGTATGGAAGGTTTAAGTAGCTCTACCTTACCTATGATCTCATCTAAAGACCTGTAACCCATATTTGCTAAATACTCTCTAACTTCCTGAGCCACAAACTTCAAGTAATTTATAATATGATCTGGTGTTCCTGGGAATTTCTCTCTCAATCTCTTATCCTGTGTTGTTATACCTACTGGACAGGTGTTGAGGTGGCACTGTCTTGCCATCACACAACCTTCTGCTATCATAAGGGCAGTTCCAAATCCAAACTCGTCTGCTCCAAGTAGAGCACCTATAATGATATCTCTTCCGGTTTTTATACCTCCATCTACTCTCAGTTTTACTCTTGATCTTAAATCGTTGTCTATCAAAGCTTGTTGTACTTCCGAAAGTCCAAGCTCCCAAACAGTTCCAGCATTCTTTATTGAGGACAGTGGAGATGCTCCTGTTCCACCATCGTGTCCAGATATGTGGATTATATCAGCAAAGGCTTTTGCAACTCCGGACGCAACAACTCCTATTCCGCTTTCAGAAACAAGTTTAACTATAACTTTTGCATTAGGATTTATCATCTTTAAATCGTATATAAGCTGAGCAAGGTCTTCTATTGAGTATATATCGTGGTGGGGAGGAGGTGATATAAGAGTAACTCCTGGCTTTGCATGTCTTAAAAATGCTATGTAGGCATCTACCTTTTTACCCGGAAGCTGTCCACCTTCACCTGGTTTTGCTCCTTGGGCTATCTTTATCTCTATCTCTTCAGCTGATAGTAGATACTCCGGAGTTACACCAAATCTTCCGGATGCAACCTGTTTTATCTTACTATTTTTTATTGTTCCATATCTTGCAGGGTCTTCTCCACCCTCTCCACTGTTTGATTTTCCACCTATTCTGTTTAAGGCTTCCGCTATAGTCTCATGGGCTTCCCTACTTAACGCACCGACAGACATTCCAGCACCGACAAATCTCTTCATGATATTTTCAATAGGTTCAACTTCCTCAATAGGAATAGGAGGTCTATCTGAAACTATATCAAATAGGTCTCTAACTTCAACAGGTTTATCTTGATAGGCAAGCTCAGTAAATGCCTTATACTCATCAAGTTTAATCTGTCTTACAGCTCTGTGAAGAGAAGTTAGAGCCTTCGGATTCCAGGAGTGAAACTCTCCACCTTCTCTTCTGTATCTATACTCTCCGTAAACTGGTAAGTCCTTTAACTCTCCTGAGAAAGCTTTATTAAATCTTAAAAGTGTTTCCTGAGCTATCTGTTTAAAACCAATACCTCCTAACTTTGACACAGTCCCTGGAAAACATCTGTCTATAACTTCTTGAGATATTCCGAGAGCTTCAAACAATCCGGAGCCTCTATAACTCTTTATCGTAGCTATTCCCATCTTTGACATTATCTTGAGAAGCCCTTCATTTACAGCTTTTTTATAATTTTTAACGGCTTCTTCAAAAGATAGTTCAAACTTTTTATCTTCTTCAACCAGATTTCTTATTATCTGAACAGCCATATAAGGATTAACAAGTGTAGCTCCGTAACCAATGAGGAAAGCTATACTATGGGTATCCCTAACCTCTCCACAGTCTGCTATTATACTTAATCTACTTCTCTTTCCTTTCTTAGACATATATGTGTTTACAGCTCCAACCACAAGTCCCATAGGAATTGGAGCACCTTCAAGTGATATATCCCTATCAGATAGTATTATGATATCCTTACCGTTATCAACAGCATCTTCAACCCTCTGACATATCTCATCAAGAGCAGGTTCTAAGGCAGTTTCATAAGGAGAGAATATCGTAGGTATTATCTGTACTCTGTCTGAGTATACTTTCATTATCTCTTCCATTTCGTTATCAAATATAATAGGTGAATCAAAGACTATCTGAGCTGCATGTTGAGGTGTTTCAAGTAAGAAATTTTCTTTCTTACCTACGTATGTCCTTAAGGACATAACTTTTTTCTCTCTTATAGGGTCTATAGGTGGATTTGTCACCTGAGCAAATCTCTGTTTAAAGTAAGAAGAGAGCATCTTTGGTTTTCTTGATAAAACGGAGATAGGAGTATCGTTTCCCATAGAGTAAGTAGGTTCTACTCCTTTAAGAGCCATCTCTTTTACAACCATGTTTATCTCATCTTTATCATATCCAAAAGTTATAAGCTCTTTAAAACAGTCTTTAGGATTAATCTCAGGATACTCTTTTGAAGGATAGAACGGAACTATGTTTGATTCAACCCATTCCTTATAACTTTTATTCTTTGATATATGATCAATTATCTCCTCGGAGAAGTAGATCTTTCCCGTCTCCAGATCAAGAGCTATCTTATCTCCAGGTCCAAGTCTACCTTTTATTTTAATCTCATCTTCCTCAAACTCTACCACACCTACTTCAGAAGCCATAAGGAGAGTGTCTTCAGTGATGATATACCTTGCAGGTCTCAAACCGTTTCTGTCGAGTTTTCCTCCGATAAATCTTCCATCTGTAAATGCAATAGCTGCCGGACCATCCCAACTTTCAAATATACACGCAAAGTACTCATAAAAAGCTCTCTCTTGAGGTGTTAGCCTGTCATCATTTTCCCAGGCTCTTGGAATAAGAACATTTATAGCTGTAAGTATGTCTTTACCTGAGTG
Source organism: Hydrogenothermaceae bacterium (assembly GCA_037478615.1). GTDB lineage: Bacteria > Aquificota > Aquificia > Aquificales > Hydrogenothermaceae > JAOABC01. The sequence continues at coordinate 2,241 of JBBFMH010000026.1, read as the reverse complement.
AATCAAAAACTCCACAGCGTTATCCAATGAAGCGGAGTCACTGTCTGAATCTTTTACTATGGGAAGTATGTAATCTGCATATTCACCCCAAACTTCCCTTATATCCTGCTCTTTTGCTCTCAACCAGTTTCTATTTGCTGATATTGTGTTTATCTCTCCGTTATGGGCAAGAACCCTGAAAGGATGAGCCAACTTCCAGTTTGGAAATGTATTTGTAGAATATCTCTGATGGAATATAGCATAAGCTGTTTCATAGTTTTCATCTTGAAGGTCATAGTAAAAATCTCTTAGTTTAGGTGCAGTTACAAGTCCTTTATAAACGATGTTTTTTGATGACAAAGAAGGTATGTAAAAATCTTTATAGCTTGGATTTTCTGCTAATTTTTCTAACCTTTTTCTTAAAACAAACAAATCCCTCTCAAAATTTTCTGATTTCACACCCTCTTTAGATATAAATCCCTGAAATATAGTTGGCTGAGTTCTCTTTGCTATCTCTCCTATCTCATCTTCTTTTATAGGAACTTCTCTCCATCCTATAAATTTAAATTTTTGATTTACTATATCTTCTATCTCTTTTTTGATAGACTCTTCTTTTCCTTTTGGTAAGAAAAAAACACCTACAGCAAAATCTTCAGCCGTTGGTATCTTATAACCTAACTTTTCACACTCTTTAACAAAAAATTTATAAGGTATCTGTGTTAATATTCCGGCTCCATCTCCAGTTTTACCGTCTGCACTTACGGCTCCCCTGTGATCAAGGTTTGAAAGTGATTCAAGGGCTTGATTTAATATTTTATTAGATTTTACACCCTTTGTATTGGCTATAAATCCTACACCGCAGGCATCTCTCTCTACCAACTTATCTACCTCTTCTGATTTATTTTAAGTAATCAAATATTTTAATATATTTTTCTGAGAAAGTCTTAATTTTGTTAAATAAAACAGCATTTTATTTAATAAATTTTTCAAGTGGTTGTGGCTTTGAAAAGTGGTATCCCTGACCATAATCTATTCCCAGTAATTTTAATGTTTTTAGAATATCTTCATTTTCCACAAACTCTGCTATTACTGTTATCTTCATCTTTTTACAGAACTGAACTATCATCTTCACAACTTCCTGAGATATTTTATCTTTATCTATATTTTTTATTAGATTTGCATCTAACTTCAGGTAATCTACATTCAATCTCAGAAGGTAAACAAAGTTTGAGTATCCTGACCCAAAATCATCTATACAGATTTTATAACCTTTCTCTTTCAAAGAATGGATATTTTTGATAATCTGTTCATACATCAAAGCATCTTCTGTTTCCACAATCTCAAGAAGTATTCTACCTGCAATATCCGGATATTTAGAAGATAACTCAATGAGGTAATCTATTGTTGATTGATTTATAATATCCGCAGGTTTTAGATTTATACTTACTTTTAAATCCTTGTATTCAGCAAGAACTTTAAAGTTATACTCTACTATCTGTTTTGTAAGTTGAGTGTATAAGAATGTGTTCTCTATCACATTTATAAACATATAAGGCTGTATCAAACTACCATCTTCTCCAACTATCCTTGCCAAAGCTTCAAGGTGAGTGTATTCTCCGGTTTTTAAATTAACTATAGGCTGGTAGTAAGATATCACTCTTCCTTCTTCTAAAGCTTTCTTTATCTGAGATATCTTTAATGTTGCTTCTTTAGTATCTCTCTCTTCATCGTATATCTCAATCCTGTTTCTTCCCTTACCCTTAGCTCTGTATAGAGCTACATCTGCCTTCTTTATAGCTTCATCTATATCTTTCATCTTTTCAGTAGAGAGATTTACACCTATTGAGATTGTTACTTTTATATAGTTTTTCTCGTTTATATATATTTTCTCATTTTCTACTGCAGACCTTATTCTCTCAATTCCGTTTATAGTTTTATTTATATCTTCCCTGTTCTTTCTTATAAAAAGTAAAAACTCCTCTCCACCGTACCTTATAAGGTAGTCTTCAGACCTTATGTCATTCCTAAGTATTTTTGCAACCTCTTTCAATACTATATCTCCAACTTCATGTCCGTATGTGTCGTTTATCTTCTTGAAAAAGTCAACATCAATGACAGCAACAACATAGTTTGATAGGTTTATCGTATATTCCAAGTCTTCTAAAAATGTTCTGTTGTATAAACCTGTTAAACTATCTGTCCTGCTTTTCTTCCTGTGATACACAGCTTTTACTGTTGAAATTATTACAGCGTTTTAACTAA
>JBBFMH010000025.1:11993-15434 GCA_037478615.1 Hydrogenothermaceae bacterium | reverse complement strand
TCCCAGCCCTTTTGGTTGCTTTTGTCGAATATGGGCAAAGTTTAGATTTTCAAATTCAGACAGAAGGAAAATGCACTCTATATTATCTCAGTTTTTTAGAGCAATATTTTTGGCTTTTCACTTTTTAAGGTTAGTAAAAGTTGCTGAAAGAGGTTATAAAACTCATTAATCTATGGAGGTAGGCTTTTAAGCCTACCTCTGTTTTTATCTGTATAGATTTTTACTATAGATATACTCCTCTACCTCTTTGGTGAGAAGGTATTTTATAGAAGACCTTTTTTTGACTCTCTCTCTTATCTCTGTTGAAGAGATATCTATTCTTCTTTTAAAGAATATATATACTCCCGATTTTTGAAAATCTATTTCACTTTTTTCTAATACGGGAATTTTATCATCTATTTTTGACACAACTTCTTTTATCTTTTCTACACTATCTTCTTTTCTTAAGACTACTATAAAGTTTGTGATATTTATTAACTCATTTGGATTTTTCCATCTTTCAAAAGTTAAAAAGGCATCTGTTCCTACTATAAACGCCGGATTGTATCCTAATTTTTCTCTGAAAAAATTAACTGTATCTACTGTGTAAGATCTATCTTTTTTCTCAATTTCGTAAGTTGACATCTCAAAGTTTGGATTATCAGAAATTGCAATGGTAAGCATGTTTAATCTGTCTTCTGGAGAGGCGGAGTGAGAAAATTTTAAAGGAGAGAGATAAGCCGGAACAAAAATTATCTTTTCTAAATTAAAATACTCTCTTATATCTTCAGCTACACGAAGGTGACCCAGATGAACTGGGTCAAAACTGCCTCCGAATAATGCAACCGCCATTACTTTAAAGGAAGAGATATATAGGTTTTTATATCTTGTCTCTGTATATAGAGTAAAACGCTGTCAGAGCCAGATTTTATAGCTTGTTTTATCTCTTTCCAAAATTCAGCAGAATTTCTTACTGGTTTTTTATTTACAGATAGGATAATATCTCCCGCTTTCAATCCGGCATCTTCTGCATTTGATCCACTCTTTATACCGTAAATTAAAACACCATAATCAACCTTAGGAAGCCCGTATTTTTGTATAATCTGAGGAGTTAGATCTTTAACTATCAATCCTAAACTACTTTCATCCTGAGTTTGTTTCTCTTCTGTACTCTCTGAAGTTTCTTCATCAAGGGCAACTGTTTTGATGTTAAACTCTAATGTTTTACCATCTCTTAACACTTTTACTGAAACTTCTGTTCCTGGTGGGTTTTTCATAATTTGGTTTTGTAGTTCAGAAATATCTGTAATCTTTTTACCATTTACTTCTACTATAACATCTCCTGCCTTTATTCCAGCTTTATCTGCTGGACCACCGGGTTGAACATTCGAAACTATGGCTCCGTAATTTATTCCAAAATGTTCTGCTAATTCCGGAGTAACAGGTTGGACTATTACTCCTATCTTACTCCTTTTAACTTTTCCGTATTGTAGTATCTGCTCCATAACCCATTTAGCTTGGTTTACTGGGACTGCAAACCCAAGTCCCTGTGCTCCCTGTATTATTGCTGTATTAATTCCAACAACTTCTCCCCTTATGTTAACCAAAGGACCTCCGGAGTTCCCTGGGTTGATTGCTGCATCTGTCTGGATAAATCCTTCTCCGGGTCTGTCTTCTATCTGTCTATTTTTTGCAGATACTATACCTGTTGTTATAGTGTCTGTTAGTCCAAGGGGACTACCTATAGCTATAACTGTGCTTCCTACCTTTAATGTGTCGGAATCTCCGAGTTTAAGCATATTTTCCGCTGCAAATTTTTCTATTCCTTTTTTGAATGGAACCCCAACAACAGCTATATCACTTAATTTATCTCCACCTATAACTTTACCTTCTACCGTAACTCTATTTTTAAACAAAACTTGTACATTTTTGGCATTTTCTACAACATGATTGTTTGTAAGCAGATAAACCATCTTTTTGTCGTAATCTATAGCTACTATGAATCCTGAACCAAGCCCTTGTCTTTTCTGTTTAAACTCCGGTTGGTTTGGAATACCAAAAAAATCACCAAAAGGCATATCGAAAAAAGGGTTTTGAATTTTTACCTCGTGGGTTGTGTATATAGTTGCAACACCATTAGACACTTTTTCTATAAGTGCTATTCTCTCTTTCTCTTCTGCTTCTAAATTAGGATAAGTTAAGGACGGGTTGTTATTCATAACGAATGACTTGCCAAACTTTGCGGAAAATTGAGCAAAGCCTATATATGCAATTGTAAGTATTGCTAAAAGGGGTAAAACAAACTTTCTCATAATCCTAAAAACCTCCTTTTTACTTATCAACTTTTTCCTCTCTGTTGAATGGTATAATTATTATAATATTAACTTCAAGAGGTTCAATAAACAAGTGTTAAATAAGGTTAAAACATATCTTGAACTTATAAAGTTTTCACACACAGTTTTTGCTCTTCCCTTTGCCTTTGCCTCCGTTTTTATGGTGGAGAAAGGTGTTCCATCTTTTGATAAGATATTTTGGATTTCATTAGCCTTAATTTTTGCACGAACTGCCGGAATGGCTTTTAATAGATACATAGATCTTCCCATAGATAAATTAAACCCGAGAACTAAAAATTGGTCTTCTGTATCTGGAAAAGTTAAACCTCCAGAGATAATGGCTATTGGAATTCTGTCCTCTATAGCTTTCATGTATGCTTCTTATAATCTTAATATGCTTGCTTTTTGGCTCTCACCGGTTGTTATTTTGCTTTTAATTCTCTATCCTGTGGGAAAGAGATTTACAGAGTATGTCCATCTCATCTTAGGATTGATTTACTTTTTAGTTCCTGTGGCTGTAAGTATTGCTTTAAAAGGTTATGTTGAACCGTCTATGGTAGCTCTTGGAGTTGGAATGGCATTCTGGGTAGCTGGATTTGATATACTTTATGCATTACAGGATTACAGTTTTGATAAACAGTATGGTATCTACTCTATACCAGTTAGGTTTGGTATAAAGAGAGCTTTACAGGTAGCAAGGTTGTTTCATATATTAACGTTTATATTCATTGTTCTTTCCGGAATCTTGTCCAACATGGGATATATATACTTTGCAGGGCTGTTTATCTTAGGAGGCTTTCTTGTATATGAGCATAGCCTTATAAGAGAAGATGACTTGTCAAAGATAGATAAGGCTTTCTTTACAGTGAATGGATTTGTAAGTATAATTTTCTTACTTTTTGTAGTTGGTGATATATTTTGGAGGTTTTGAAGATGTATGAAGATGTTATGAAAATAATGGAAGTTTTACCCCATAGATATCCATTTTTACTTGTAGATAGAATACTGGATCTTGACCTTGAGAATCTGAAAGTAGTTGCCCTTAAAAATGTTACATATAACGAACCGTTTTTTGTTGGACATTTTCCAAACAATCCTGTTATGCCCGGAGTGTTGATTATAGAGGCTA
>JBBFMH010000025.1:0-11983 GCA_037478615.1 Hydrogenothermaceae bacterium | reverse complement strand
TGATGCTTAAAAAAGCTCAGATAGAAAATGGGATTGTTCTATTTGCAAGTATAGAGGAAGCAAAGTTTAGAAAACCTGTAGTGCCGGGGGACCAACTGATATTTGAAGTGGAAGGTGTAAATATCAAAAAGTCCATGGGAAAGATTAAAGGCGTTGCTAAAGTTGATGGACAAGTAGTTTGTGAAGCTACACTTATGGCAGCTGTGAGAAAAGGGTAGGGTATTCAGTTTAAGAGTGGATTGATGTAAAATAAATAATATAAGTGCGTATATTGTAATTTAGAAAGAATAGTTAAAAACGGAAAATCAAATCAAGGAAAATAAAGATATCTATGCAAAGAATGTGGAAGAATATTTGTGGATAATCTACAAAGAAAACACTATTCAGATGAATTAAAGAAAATTGCAATAAGACTATACACTGACAGTGTGGAAATAGCAGTCATAGCCCGTTCTTTGGGAGTTCCTTATATAGAGCCTTAGCTTTGGTTTTTGTTAGATGGAATTTGTTATCTGCTTATTAACTGAATACAGACTCTCAAAGTTAAATCTCTTCAAGATATCTCTTTAAAAACCTTCCGGTATAGGAATTTGGATCTTGGGCTACTTGTTCAGGTGTTCCCTGGGCTACTATCTGTCCTCCTTTGTCTCCACCTTCTGGACCTAAATCTATTATCCAGTCAGCACATTTTATAACGTCAAGATTGTGTTCTATAACGACGACCGTATTACCCTTTTCAACTAACTTTAATAAAACCTGTATAAGCTTATTTACATCGTGGGAATGTAAGCCAGTAGTAGGTTCATCAAGTAAGTATAGAGTATTTCCTGTGTCCCTTTTTGAAAGCTCTCTGGATAGTTTTATTCTCTGAGCTTCCCCTCCGCTTAAGGTAGTTGCTGGCTGTCCAAGTTTTATATAATCAAGTCCTACATCATGTAAAACTTTTAATTTGTTCCTTATCACAGGAATATTCTCAAAAAACTCAAGAGCTTCTGCTACCGTCATATTAAGAACATCAGCTATGTTTTTACCTTTATAGAGTATCGATAATGTCTCTTTATTGTATCTCTTACCTCCACACACTTCACAGGTTACATAGACATCCGGTAAAAAGTGCATCTCAATTTTTACAACTCCGTCTCCCTCACAGGCTTCACATCTTCCACCTTTTACATTAAAAGAAAATCTTCCCGGTGTATATCCTCTTAACACAGCTTCCGGAGTTTTTGCAAAAAGTTCCCTTATATGGTCAAAAACTTTTGTATAGGTTGCCGGATTTGACCTTGGGGTCCTTCCTATCGGTGATTGATCTACATTGATAACCTTATCTATATGTTCCCAACCTTCTATTTTGTCATGTAAGCCAGACTCTTCGTTTGAAAGATAAAATCTCTTCTTTGCTTCCTGCCAAAGTATATCGTATATAAGTGTTGATTTTCCACTTCCAGAAACTCCGGTAATTGCCACAAACAGTCCCAACGGTATATTTACATCTATATTTTTAAGATTGTTCTGCTTTGCTCCGTATATTGTAAGAAATTTATCTGTTGGTTTTCTTCTCTCTTTTGGTAATGGTATATGGAGTTTTCCACTTAGATACTTGCCTGTTAAAGAGTGATCATTTTCTTTTATCTCCTCCACTGTCCCAACGGCAGTTATATATCCTCCATAAACTCCACTTCCCGGTCCTATATCAACTATGTAGTCTGCTTCTTCTATAGTTTCAAGGTCGTGTTCCACAACTATAACCGTATTTCCTAAATCTCTCAACTCTTTTAATGTTGATATAAGTTTCTGAGTGTCTCTTGGGTGAAGTCCTATTGATGGCTCATCTAAAATATACAAAACCCCGGTTAATTTTGAACCTATCTGGGTGGCAAGTCTGATTCTCTGGGCTTCACCACCACTTAATGTAGTGGCAGACCTATCTAAAGTTAGATAGTCAAGTCCAACATCTATGAGAAACTTCAATCTTTCCCTTATCTCTTTGAGTATTTTTGACGCTATTATTCTGTCTTTTTCTGACATTTGGTAATCTTCTTCAAGATACCTGAAAAATTCCCAGGCTTCCTTTATATTCATACGGACAACATCATGTATATTTTTACCTGCTACAAATACAGTAAGGGCTTCTTTTCTTAATCTTGAACCTTTACAGTCTGGACAGGTAAGTTCCTTTATATACTTTTCTATCTCTTCTCTCACCCTTTCCTGATCTGTTTCAAGATATTTTCTCTCTAAGTGAGGAAGTAGTCCATCAAAGTATGGATATCTATCTTTTCTACCATAGAGAAGTTCTTCTTTAACTTTTTCCGGAAGGTCTTTAAATTTTGTGTATCTGCTTATTCTGTATAGATCCAAAATCTCACTTATAAATGCTTTTATATATTTAAAGTACATACTTTCTGATATCCTAACAGATTCTACTGCTGATCTATTCTTATCTATGAGTAAATTTTCATCTATTTTGTGTATAACTCCAAGTCCTTTACAGGTAGGACAGGCTCCGTAGGGTGAATTAAAGGAAAATAGTCTTGGTGATAGCTCCGGTATTGAGAAGTTGTGGATAGGACAGGCAAATTTTTCACTGTATATAATCTCTTTACCTTCATCTACAAGATTTACAACAACTATACCATCTGACAGCTTTAAGGACTGTTCCACTGAGTCATACAGTCTCGTTTTCACATCGGGCTTAACAACAATTCTATCAACAACTATCTCTATGGTATGTTTTTTATTTTTTTCAAGTTTCTGTGGCAACTCTTCTGTTAGGAATATCTCTCCATCTATTCTTATTCTCGGATATCCTGTTCTCTTGGTTTTTTCAAGGATATCTTTGTGTTCTCCCTTTTGACCTCTTACCAACGGTGAAAGGAGTTGTATTCTAGTGTTTTCAGGAAGTTTTAAGATGTTTTCCGTTATCTCCTGAACAGATTGAGACATTATAGGTTGACCACACTCAGGACAGTGAGGTTTTCCAACCCTTGCAAACAGAAGTCTAAGATAGTCGTAAATCTCCGTAACTGTTCCAACTGTTGAACGTGGATTTTTTGAGGTTGTTTTCTGGTCTATGGCTATCGCCGGAGATAACCCTTCTATACTATCTACATCTGGTTTCTCCATAAGTCCCAAAAACTGTCTTGCATAAGCGGAAAGGCTTTCCACATACCTTCTCTGCCCTTCTGCATAAATTGTGTCAAAAGCTAAGGAAGATTTTCCTGAACCTGAAGGTCCTGTTATAACTATTAACTTATTTTTTGGTAGTTCTAAATCTATATTTTTTAAATTATGTTGTCTTGCACCGTGTATTACTATCTTATCCATCTCACTCCTTTAATGTATTTATAAACTCTCTTGCATACTCAATGGATTTTTCATCTATTTCCCCTTTCAACATTCTTACTATTTCCAAAACCCTGTCTTCTTCATCTAATCTTTTTACTATCCCTATAGTTTTATCCTCTTCTAATTTTTTTTCAATATGGTAATGGTTATCTCCAACAGCTGCTATCTGTGGAAGATGAGTTATTAATATTATCTGGAAATCTTTCGAAAGCTCCTTTAACTTTTTTGCCATACTTAGAGCTGTTTTTCCACCTATTCCGGTATCTATCTCATCAAAAATCATAGTAGGGACAGATTTTTTTGATACAAGTTTTATTGCAAGTGAGACTCTTGATATTTCTCCTCCTGAGGCTATTTCCGACAGAGGCTTTAATTCAAAACCTTTATTTGAACTAAATAAAAATTCAATCTTATCTTTACCATATAAATCAAGTTGTTTATCTTCTATTGATACCTTAAAATCAACAGATAAAAATGCCAACTCTTTAAGATGAGATATAACCATATCCTCAAAAGACTTTACGGCTTCTTTTCTTCTTTGCGATAAACTTTCAGCCAATCTGTATAGTTTTTCTTCTACTTCTTTAACTTTCTTTTCTAAAATAGGAAGTTCATACTCTAAGTTTTCAAAACTTTCAAGCTGAACTTTTAAATTTTCTAACAGTTCTATCAAACCATCTGCATTGGTGTTATACTTTCGTTCCAGAAAATTTATCTGGTTCAATCTCTCTTCAATAGCTGTAATATCCTGATTATCATACTCATCAAAAGAAGATAAGCTGTAATATATATTCTCAACTATTATTTTAGCTTCCTTTAAATCATTATACACAGACTCTATATTTTTACCGAAATTGGATATTTTTTGGAGGGTTTTATCTATCTGTCTCAGATCTGGAATAACTCTCTCGGAAAGTATATTTAGAGAAGAAGAGACCCCTTCCTTTATCAGCTGTATATTTTTCAGATACCTGTACTCCTCCTCAATTTTTTCCTTTTCTCCTCTTTTTAAATTTAGGTTTTCAAGTTCCGTTATCTGATATTTTAGTATATCTATCATCCTTAATCTTTCCGACTGTTTTTGACGAAGTTCTTGAATCTCTCTAAGAAGATTTTTATACTCCGTATAAACACTCTGATACTGCTTTAATACATCTTCAACTTTTGCGAATTTATCAAATACATCTCTCTGGTAATCTCTTTTGAAGAGATTTTGACTTTGATGTTGTCCGTGTATCTCTAAAAGTGATGGGAAAATCTCTTCAAGCATTGATTTGGTTACTTTCCTACCATTTAGGTAGTATATACTTTTACCGTTTTTTATCTGCCTTGACAGTATTAATATTCCATCTTCACTGTAATCATTTTCAACTTCAAAAGTTAGCTCAACGAAAGCCTCATCATCAAAGGATTTTTTTCCAAAAACAAACTCTATAGCATCTAATATTAGAGACTTTCCGGCTCCAGTTTCTCCTGTAAAAACATTTAAGCCACCTTGAAAATCTATACTTATATCTTGAAAGTATAGGAACTTTTTGATCGTTACATTTGTTAACAAATACAACCTCTGAGTTTATAGACATTCATATAAAAATTTTACCATATAGAAGTTTAATGTATAATAATTAGCTAAAATCCAACGGAGGTAAAATATTGCCTTTAATAGTGCAAAAGTATGGTGGAACTTCTGTAGGGTCTATAGATAGAATAAAGAATGTTGCGAAAAAGATAAAGAAAGCAGTAGATGAAGGTAATAAAGTCGTTGTAGTTTCTTCAGCTATGACCGGAGAAACAGATAGACTTATCAATCTAACGAGAGAACTTTCTAACAGACCTGACCCAAGAGAGCAGGATATGGTAATATCAACTGGTGAGCAGGTGGCAATAGGATTGGTTACAATTGCTCTAAAAGAGCTTGGCATAGATGCTATCAGTTTAACTGGATGGCAAGTTCCCATAATAACAGATGATGTTCATACTAAGGCAAGGATAAAGAAAATAGACAAACACAGAATAATGAGACACCTTGATGAAGGAAAAGTCGTTGTAGTTGCTGGATTTCAAGGTGTTACAGAAGGTGGTGATGTAACCACCTTAGGAAGAGGTGGATCCGATACCTCTGCCGTAGCATTGGCAGCTGCCTTAGGAGCAGATGTATGTGAGATTTACACAGATGTTACCGGAGTGTTTACAGCAGACCCAAGGATAGTTGAAAATGCAAAAAAAATTCCGGTTATCTCCTATGAAGAGATGATGGAGATGGCTTCCCTTGGATCAAAAGTTATGCAGATAAGGTCAGTTGAGTTTGGAGCTAAATACGGTGTTAAGATACATGTAAGGTCATCTTTTAACGATGAAGAAGGAACTTGGATAGTGGAGGAGAATGAAGAGATGGAAAAAGTAGTAGTTAGAGGAATAAGTCATGAACTGAAAGAGTCAAGGATAACAGTTGTTCAGGTGCCGGATAAACCTGGAATAGCTGCAAAACTGTTCAGATCGTTGGCAGATAAAAACATAGTTGTTGATATGATAGTTCAGAACGTATCCCATAAAGGTCATACTGATATATCCTTTACAGTGAATAAAGTTGATGCAGATTTAGCTGAAGAGATAGCAAGAGAAGTTGCCAGAGAAATTGGAGCAGCAGACGTTGAAAGAAATGATAAGATAGCCAAAATATCTGTTGTAGGACTTGGAATGAGAACACATGCTGGAACAGCAGCAAAGATGTTTGAAGTCCTATACAGAGAAGGAATAAACATATATGCTATTTCAACCTCAGAGATAAAGATATCATGTTTGATAGATGAAAAATACGCAGAGCTTGCTGTAAGGTCTCTACATGAAGCATTTATAGAAAACGGGGAAGGTGAAGTTTAATGAAACCTCTTAGGGAGATAAAAAAAGTATTAGTTGCAAACAGAGGGGAGATAGCAACGAGAATAATAAGAGCCTGTAAGGAACTGGGAATAAAAACAGTAGCCATATACTCGGAAGCTGATGCTAAGAGTATATACGTAAAGAAAGCAGATGAAGCTTATCTTATAACCGGTGATCCTATACAGGCTTATCTTAACTACTTCAGGATAGTAGATCTGGCAAAACAGACAAAGTGTGATGCTATACATCCGGGATACGGATTTTTGTCTGAAAATCCGGAATTTGCCGAGTATGTTATAAAACAGGGACTCATATTTATAGGACCTAAGCCGGAACATATAGCTCTCTTTGGAGACAAGATGGCAGCAAAGAAAAAGATGAGAGAGCTTGGTGTTCCAATTTTACCGGGAAGTGATGAACCTATTGCAGACATAAACAAAGCGAAGAGAATAGCAGATGAAATTGGGTATCCTGTAATCCTCAAAGCTGCCTATGGTGGTGGCGGAAGGGGAATGAGAATAGTCAGAAAAGAGTCAGAGTTTGAAGAGCTTTTTAGATCTGCTTACAACGAAGCGAAGAAATTTTTCGGAAAAGGTGATGTATTTATAGAGAAGTATGTAGAAAATCCAAGACATATTGAGATACAGATAATGGCAGACAAATATGGAAATGTTATACATCTTGGAGAAAGGGACTGTTCTATACAGAGAAGACATCAAAAAATTGTTGAGATAGCACCATCTCCCACTCTAAATCCGGAGGTTAGAAAAGAGTTATACAGAACAGCTGTAAAAGCTATGTTTAAAGTTGGATACGAAAATGTGGGAACTTTGGAGTTTTTGGTAGATGAGAAAGATAACTTTTACTTTATAGAGATGAACACAAGATTACAAGTGGAACATACTGTTACAGAGATGGTTACAGGTATAGATATAGTCCAGAGAATGATAAAGATAGCAGAAGGTGAGAAGTTAAGATTTCTCCAGGAAGAAGTAACGATGAGAGGTTATGCGATAGAATTTAGAGTAAATGCGGAAGACCCTCAGAAAAACTTTGCTCCTTCTGTTGGCCTAATAACATCATACCACTCACCGGGAGGTCCTGGAGTTAGAGTGGATGCGGCAGTTTATAAAGATTACGTAATACCACCTTACTATGACTCCATGATAGCAAAGCTCTCAGTTTGGGCTTTAACATGGGATCAGGTTGTAAACAGGGCTCAGAGAGCATTAGATGAATTTATAGTCAGAGGAGTTCCTACTAATTTACCACTTTTAAGAAGTATCGTAAGAGATAAAGATTTTAGAGAAGGAAGATTTACGACCAAGTATATAGATGAGAAACTACCACATTTCAGCTTACAGGCAACGGAAAAAAGAAGGGAAGATTTAGCTTTAGCAATAGCAGCAGCAATAGCTGCTCACCATAAACTATAAGCAGGAGGTTACTATGTCAACAATAGTTGATGCCAGAGGAAGAGAAGTTTTAGATTCAAGGGGAAATCCAACAGTAGAAGCAGAAGTTATACTGGAGTCAGGAGTAAGAGCTACGGCTATTGTTCCAAGTGGAGCATCAACGGGAATAAATGAAGCCTTGGAGTTAAGGGATGGTGATAAAAAGAGATTTTTGGGAAAAGGTGTGTTAAAGGCTGTAGAGAATATAAACACAAAAATAGCAGACCTTATCATAGGGGAGGAATCACTTGACCAAGTTAAGATAGACAGGATGATGATAGAGGCAGATGGAACAGAGAATAAATCAAATTTTGGAGCAAATGCAATACTTGCTGTCAGTTTAGCTGTGGCAAGAGCTTCCGCTGTTGAACTTGGAATGCCACTTTATAGATACATAGGGGGAACAAATGCAAAAGTGTTACCTGTGCCACTTATGAATGTTATAAACGGCGGAGCTCATGCTGATAACGATCTTGATTTTCAAGAGTTTATGATAGTACCTATATGTGGCGGTTCTTTTAGAGAGGCTTTAAGGGCAGGTGTTGAAACTTTCCATGCTCTAAAGTCAGTATTGAAGGAGAAAGGATACTCAACCAATGTAGGAGATGAAGGTGGATTTGCTCCAGCTTTAAAATCTACAAAAGAGGCTCTTGATATGCTCATGCTTGCCATAGAAAAGGCAGGTTACACTCCAGGAGAGGATATACTTTTAGCTTTAGATGCGGCATCATCTGAGTATTATGAAAATGGAAAGTATAAGTTTGAAGGTAGGGAGCTCTCATCGGAAGATATGGTTATACTATACGAAGAGATAGTTGGAACATACCCAGTTATATCAATAGAAGATGGACTTGCAGAGACAGATTGGGAAGGATGGAAAAATTTAACACAAACCATTGGACACAAGGTTCAACTTGTAGGTGATGACCTTTTCACAACAAATCCAAAGATAATAAAAGAGGGTATAAAGGCCAGAGTTGCAAACTCTGTTTTAATTAAATTAAACCAAATAGGAACTTTAACCGAAACGTTAGATGCGGTAGAAATGGCAAAAGAAGCCGGATACACCGCAATAATTTCTCACAGATCCGGAGAAAGTGAAGACTCCTTTATAGCTGATTTGGCTGTAGCTACGAATGCAGGACAGATAAAGACAGGCTCAGCTTCAAGAAGTGATAGAATAGCTAAGTATAATCAACTTATAAGGATAGAGGAAGAGTTAGGAAAATATGCAGTATTCAAGGGAAAAGAGGCTTTCAAAAAAGTTTAAGATAACTTTACCTGAGGTAAACGTTGAGAGAGTCTTGACGTTTACCGCTGTTTTTATGTTTATGATAGTTATAAACACACTGTTTTTCTCAGATAGAAATGTATTTGTTTTAAAAGAGAAGTTAGAGATTAAAAACTCCTTAGAAAACCAGGTTAAACAGATAGACGAGGAGAATAAAAAATTTTCAAAACAGATAGAACATCTAAAGACAGATAGTTTTTATATAGAGAAGAAGGCAAGGGAAGATTTAGGGCTTATGAGGGAAGGAGAAGAGGTTTTTGTTTTAGCTGGATACAAACCCGTTAATGATAAAGATAGAGCAAAAGAAGAAGAAAGATGGATAGATAAAGTTTTAGGAAAATACCAACAGTTTAAATTGAAAAATGAGTAGATTTAACCTTTATATCTTTGATCTTGACGGGACAATCCTTGACTCAAAAGAAGATATAGCTATTGCTGTTAATTACGGACTTAAGAAGGTAGGACTTAAAGAGAGAGACACACAGGAGATTGTCAGGTTCGTAGGCTATGGAGCAAAGAAGTTGATAGATGACCTGTTACCGGAGTTTAACGAAGATATAAGGAAAGAAGTTCTTGGATACTTTAGAGAGTTCTACACACAGAACCCAGTTATAAAATCTACATTATATCCTGGTGTGGAAGATATATTAAAGAATCTTAAAAACAGTGGGAAAAAAGTATCTATAGTTACAAATAAATACGAAGAGATATCAAAGAGGATAATAGAACATTTTAAAATAGACAGATATATAGATTTGGTTGTTGGTGCAGATACCACTTCTGAAAAAAAACCAAATCCAAAACCGGTATTCTACACGTTAGAAAAGTTAGAAGAAGATAAAGAAAAGTCCATTTTGATAGGAGATAGTGAAACTGATATACAAACTTCAAAGAATGCAAGTATATCTGGGTGTCTTGTTTTACACGGATATGGAAACAAAGAGTTGGCTTTAAAACTGAATCCTGATTTTATAATAAAGGATTTTTACGAATTTGAGGTGATAAGATGAAAAAATGGAAAACAGCCATATCTTTTAACACTAAAGAGGAAACCTATATAAGAGGATATCCTCTTACACAGATGATAGGAACCCTAACCTTTACAGAAAGTATATTTTTAGTTTTAAAAGGAGAGCTTCCGTCTGAAAATGAAAAAAAGATGTTTGATGCTATGCTTGCAGCAGTAATTGAACACGGAGTTGCACCTCCTTCCGTTACAGGAATGAGAAATATCCTATCTGGAGGAAATGATTTACACGTAGGAGTTGCCGGGGGAATACTTGCATTTGGTAAGTATCATGGTGGTGCCTTGGAAGATGCTATGAGATTCTTTCAAGAAAGTGTAAAAGATGAGGAAGATGTCTATGGTCTTGCAGAAAGATTAGCAAAAAAAGCCATAGAGGAAAAGTGGAGAATTTCCGGCTACGGACACAAGTACTACAAAGATTACGACCCAAGAAGTAGAAAGCTGATTACATTAGCAAAAGAGTATGGATTTTATGGAAAACATACAGAGTTTGCTGTAGCTTTTGAAGATGCTATCCATAAATTAAAAGGGAAAAGATTAGTTATGAATGTTGACGGAGCCATAGGTGCCATTGCTTCAGATATGGGATTTGATTATAGATTAGGTAAGGGATTTTTTATAATAGGAAGAGTTCCAGGACTTGTTGCCCACGCTTTTGAGGAGCTTACAACAGAAAAACCTTTCAGAAGACTTGATGAAGAGACAGAGGTTGAATACACAGGTGTTCCCCCAAAAGATCTACCAAAGAGATAATGATTGACCTAAGGAATAAAAAGACACAAAACATATTAATAGCTTTAATTGTAATATCTCTCTTTTTATTATCCAATTTGTATGTCTATACAAAGCTAACAAAATTAAAAGAGATATTCAATCCATATATATTTCTGTTTATACTCAACATAGACATCATATTTATTCTTATAATAATAGCAACAGCTTTAAAATACCTCGTAAAGATATTTTTTGAAACAGGTTTAACCGGAAAATTAAGGATAAAACTGTCTATAATTCTTATATCAATAATAACAATTCCTTCCATAATTCTATTTACCGTATCCGTATCCTTAATATCAAGTGCAACAAATCTGTGGTTCTCCGGAAAAGTTGGTTCAGCAATAGGAAAATTTGATGAAATTCTATCTTACAGTATTGTCACAAATCAGGAATGGTTAACAAAAGCTTACACTTTACTTTATAACAATCAGATATCACCGGAGACCGCATATAAAACTTTTGGACTAACTTCAATTGCCATATTTGATAACTCGGGAAGACTTGAGGAGTTTTACGGTGAAGGATTAGATAATGAAGTTATCAGTATGTTGTCAAAAACTGGAATATATTTGACAGAAAATAAAATGATGTTTTCAGGACTTTTAAGTGATGGTAATAAAGTTTTAATGATTTATGAACTTCCGGATTATCTTCTACTTTCAAAGGATCAACTTAATCTAATATCTCAGATATACCAAGAATTTAGATACTACAAAACACCTATAAGGATAGGTTATATACTGATCTTACTTACTATAACAGTTGCTGTTATATTTGCAGGTCTTTGGCTTTCAAGATTTATCGCAAGACAGATAACACTACCATTAGAAGAGCTTACAAAGGCAGTTTATAAACTTTCAGAGGGAGATTTATCTGTAAGAGTGAACATCCGTTCCTCTGATGAAATAGGAGTTCTTATAGACCAGTTTAATAAAATGGTAGAGCATCTTGATTACCTATATAAAAAATTACAAGATAAAAATCTGACTCTTAAGAAAAATAAAGAGTATTTAGAGGCTATCCTTGATAATATAAAAACCGGAGTTATATACTCTTCAGAGGAAGGGATTGTTGAAAGTATCAACAAATCAGCTGTTGATATTGTGGGAGAAGAGATTTTACAGATAAAAAAACAGGATATAGAGAAGATTAAAGAGATTTTGGGTGTAGACCTAAAAACAGAACAAAATCAAACTTTAGAGTATA
>JBBFMH010000024.1:0-15717 GCA_037478615.1 Hydrogenothermaceae bacterium | reverse complement strand
TCTGCTTTCAAACTCTAATTTTTTCCGGAAAAATTCAAATATAGATGCCAAAAATCCCACATACAGAAACAGAAGAGTAAATTCATAAAATCCATATTTATACAGTGATAATCCAAAAATTGACAACATAAAAAGTAAGAGGATAATCATATCTATCTTTGTAGTAACACTCAAAACAAGCATAACCGAAAAAAGAGACAGATAAACATTATCTGTTACAAACACAACATAACCTATAAACAGAAAATCAACAATATAAACAATATGTTTTAATAACCGATCAGATAAGAAAGGGTAAAGTAAAATATACTGAAAAAAATATATAACACTTAAAATAATTAACGGAACTTTAAAATCATACTGATATAATATAGCCGTTGTGATAACAGTAGCCGATATTATAAACCTTATCAAAAACCCAAAATAATTCCTCATCTAAAAACCTTCTTAAGAAAAGTAAATATAAACATAACTATAAAGTCTACCCTTTTTTTATCAAAAAATTCCCTTTTCAATACATCCTTAAATTCATTCGGAAATGATACAAATTCCAAAACCTTTATATCTGTTTTATATGCTAAAGATATACCATCCTTCCTAAAAATTTTACCAATTCTAAATTTATTTTCATCCAAAATCTTATCAATCTTTAAAAGAGACATATAATCCAAACCATTTATAACTATTTTCTCATTTCCCAGTCCCGTTTCTTCAAGATTTACAAGTATCAAAATTTTATCCTTACCTATCTTTGATATATGAGAAATCACAGGATTATATCTATCTTCTTTATCAAAAGAGATTAAAAACCTGATCCTGTAGCCTGTAGGAGCTTTAATTTCTATAAACCTTCTAACAGATTCTTTTAAAACCTCCAAAGGCATACTGTATTTCAAAAGAGATAAATCAAAATCTTTATCTATCGGAAGAGTGAATAGTACAAATTTTTCACCATAACCTATATCAAAATATAGGACTCTACCTGAGGTAGAGCCTTCATCGTAGATATCTGATAAACCAAATTTTCTATTTAAATCTTTCTTTAACTCATCTAAAATCACTTTATCGGTATTACCCAATGTCTGTATTTTTCTATTTTCCCTCTAACCGCGTCAAAGTATATATCTTTTATTTTTTTAGTGATAGGTCCAACTTCTCCGTTTCCTATCTTCTTCTGGTCTATTTCCACAACAGGAGATATCTGAGCTCCTGTTCCACAGAAAAATACTTCATCTGCCACATAAAGCTCTGTCCTTGATATACTTCTCTCTATTACTGGTATCCCAATATCCTTAGCTATATCCATAACGGCATTTCTTGTTATACCTTCAAGTATATCTTCGCTGACGGGAGGAGTAATCAATTTCCCATTCCTTACAATAAAGATATTTTCTGCACTACCTTCTGCCACATATCCTTTCTGATTTAAAACTATGGCTTCATCGGCACCGTTTAAAAGAGCTTCTGTCTTAGCCATTGCACTGTTAACATAGGCACCTGTTACTTTCAATCTTGGTGGGATCATATTGTCATTTAATCTTGTCCAAGAAGAAACTTTTGCCTTTATACCTTTGTTTGTGTCTATATAATCACCCAATGGTAATGTATATATAGCTATCTTTGCCTTATAACCTATCAACTTCGGACCTATAGCAAGGTCTGCAAAATACACAATAGGTCTTATATAAACATCTTCTTTATGATTATTCTTTTTTACAAGTTCAGCAGTTATATCTACGAGTTCATCTACTGTTTCTTCTATTTCCATGTTTAAAATTCTCATATTTTGAAATAATCTCTGGTAATGTTCCTTAAAGAATAATCCATACATAGTGTCTTCTTCCCTGTTATAGTAAGCTCTTATACCTTCAAATACGGCAGTTCCATAGTGAAATGAGTTTGTTTTTATACTTATCTTTGCTTCTTCTTCCTCAACAAATCTGTTCTCAAAATAAACAATCGCCATATCTACCTCCTTAACCATTATTGAAAAAATTTTATCATATAGCTAATTTGGTTGCATTTTTTTTATAAAAGATTTAAAATAGATATTCTGAAAATTTAATTTTAGGAGGTATGAAGTTTAATGGCATTAGTTCAAGTAGAAGGAGATTTTGAGAGAGCTTTCAAAAAATTCAAGAAGATCGTAGAAAAAGAAGGTATCCTTACAGAATATAAGAGAAGAGAGTTTTATGAAAAGCCATCTGTAAAGAAGAAGAGAAAACAGAGAGCAGCAAGAAAAAGATTAATCAAAGCTCTTAAGAAGAAAGGGTTACTGTAATGTCAGAGCTTTTTAAAAAGCTTCAAGATGAAATGAAGAATGCTTTAAAAAGCGGAGATAAAGATAGACTATCCACCATAAGGATGCTCATATCCGAGATTAAAAAAGTTCAGATAGATTCCAAAAAAGAGCTTTCGGATGAAGAGATATTAGGAATTTTACAAAAATATGTAAAACAGAGGAAAGAGGCCTATCAGCAATATATCAACGCCGGAAGACAGGATTTGGCAGATAAAGAGCTTGCTGAAATTAATGTTGTTCAAGAGTTCCTCCCTCAACCTCTTTCGGAAGAAGAGCTGACTTCTATAGTTGAGGAAACCATAAAAGAATTAGGAGCATCCTCTATTAAGGATATGGGGAAAGTTGTAAAATCTGTAATGGAAAAGGTAAAAGGAAGAGCAGAAGGTTCTGTTATAAGTAGGATAGTTAAAGAAAAATTATCTTAATGATGGATCTGATTTTAACTGTACTCTTTGTTTATCTACTGTTGCAGGGAGTTTATAGGGGTTTCTTGGGGCTATTTTTGAATGTAGCCGGTTTTTTACTCGGTCTATATATATCTATACCTATTTACAAAACTTTTAGTAACTTTTTATCTAAATTTTTCTCCGGAAGCTTTTTCTTTTTAGACTTTTTAGCCTTTTTCTTAATATTTGTTTTTGTAATCTCTACATTTATAGTAGTTGAGAAATTAATTAAATTAAAAATATACAAGAAGAGAAAGATAGTTATTACTGATAAATTTATGGGTGTTTCTCTGGGGATAGTATCTTTTTTGCTGATACTATTTTTCCTAATAAAGCTAGAATCAAGCAGCCCTTTGGCTGAAAAGCTTATATCTCAATCCAAAATTATCTCTCTTTTCAAAAATTTTATCTGATATAATTTTAAAGTAAAAATTTTTTTGTATGTAAGGAGGAAAGTATTATGCCATCACTCGGATTACCTGAACTTCTGCTTATATTTGGAATATTAGTTCTACTCTTTGGAGCTAAGAAACTTCCAGAAATTGGAAGAGGAATAGGAGAAGGTATTAGAAGCTTTAAGTCTGCTGTATCAGGTGAGGGAGAGAAAAAGGAAGAAGAGAAGGTCGTAAAACCAAAAGAGATAGAAGCTGAGGTCGTAAAAAAAGAAGAAGTTAAAGAGAAAGTTTAGCATATTTTGAGACTTATAGTTCTCTTTATACTCTGTCTATCTTGGCACAGTTACGCCGTCAAGATAGATAGATCTTTAATTCACAGATATAAAAGTGAACTCTACGATTACAAGAGGGTTTTATATTTTTACGATAAAAACAACAACAAACCTGTTTGGTTGGATAATACGGAAAAAGTAAAAAAATTTGAAGAGCTGATAGAGGCATCAAAATTCTATGGTTTAAATCCTTATAGCTACAAAGTAAAAGAGAGAAATAACGATATAAAGAGCGAAATTTTACTTACAGATAGAGTAATTAAGTTAGTTTATGATAACTATTTTGGAGTGATAAACCCAAAAGATGTATATCCAACTTGGAATTACGAGAGAAAAGAAGATAACCTTTTGGAAAAGCTTTTAATCTGGTTGAATAACAATAAACTTCCGGATGTTTTAGAACTTTCTTCTCCAAAATATCAGCAGTATAAACATCTATCCATAGCACTTCAAAAATATTACTCTTTAATAGAAAATGGATTTAACTTAAAAAAAATAAAACTGAAGGAAACATTAAAATATGGCGATAAAAACCCTCAGATAGAATACATAAAGAAATATTTAACTATATTAGGAGACTATAAAGGTAATAACTTTGACGAAAATTTTGAAGAGGAACTTTTAGAAGCTATAAAAAAATTTCAGGAAAGACATGGATTGAAAGTTGATGGAATTATCGGTAAAGAAACTTTAAGAGAATTAAACACTCCCATTGAAGACAGAATAAAAGCTATAAAGGTAAATATGGAAAAGATAAGATGGCTTCCGGAAAGACTATATCCTAACAGGATAGAAATAAATATACCATCTTTTGATCTCAAATTTTATATAGAAGATAAACCTGAAATTAAGATGAAAATAATAGTTGGTAAAAATTATATAGAAGATTTTAGACCAACACCTATATACCAGGGATTATTAAGAGAATTAGTTATCAATCCATACTGGTATACACCGGATAAAATAGCAGCAAAAGATATACTTCCAAAGATAAAGAAGAATCCAAATTTTCTAAAAGAGAATAACTTTAAAGTTTTTTATAAAGGAAAAGAAATAAATCCATCAACAGTTAACTGGAAACTCTTTACGGAAAATTACTTTCCATTTAAACTTGTTCAACTTCCTGGAAGTAAGAATGCTTTAGGAAAAATTAAATTTTCCTTTGATAACCCATTTGGTGTGTATCTCCACGATACACCCCACAAAGAGCTTTTTGGAGAACATATAAGAGCTTTTAGTTCAGGTTGTATAAGGGTTGAAGATGCAAAAAATCTTGCAGAGAGAATATTACTAATAGAAAATTACGATCTAAATTTATTTGAGTCATTACTACAAGGATCAGAAACAAAAAAAATTTCTATCAAATCAAAGATAATGGTGAATATTCTGTACTTTACTGTAAATTACGAAAATGAGAATATCTACTTTTTTAAGGATATATACCGATATGATAAAATAATATCAGATAAACTGTCTTTAAGGTAGAAAGAATGGATAGAAGAGGATTTATAAAATACTGTGTTTTAACAGGTTCATTACTCTTAACAGAGAGAAGTTTTGCATTCAATTCAGAGAGAAGTCTATATCTCTATAACATCCATACCGGAGAATATGTAAAAGAAGTTTACTGGGAAAATGGAATTTACAACACAGAAGCCTTAAAAAAGATAAACTACCTGCTCAGAGATCACAGAACAGGGGATGTTAAGGAGATCGACATAAATCTTATAGAACTGTTAAACGAGATAAACTCCCAACTTCAAAATAAAAAACCTATTCATATTATATCCGGATATAGATCTCCTTTTTCAAATGAATTTTTGAGAAAGGTTAGCTCCGGAGTTGCTAAAAACAGTATGCATATACTTGGGAAAGCAGCCGATATATCAATACCAGGAATCCCACTCCATATAGTTAGAGAAGTGGCAATAAATATAGGCAAGGGTGGAGTTGGATACTATCCTACTTCAAATTTTGTCCATATAGATATTGGAAGATTTAGAGTCTGGTAAAAACTCAATAAAAATTTAAAGTGGTCGGTATAGGACTTGAACCTATGACCCCCTGCGTGTCGAGCAGGTGCTCTGCCAACTGAGCTAACCGACCACATAGATAATATAAAGAGAAATGACCCCAACGGGATTCGAACCCGTGTCGCCGGCGTGAAAGGCCGGTGTCCTAGGCCAGGCTAGACGATGGGGCCATATTCAACTGAGTGAGTCGCCTGGGAATCGAACCCAGGACCACCGGTTTAAAAGACCGGTGCTCTGCCGACTGAGCTAGCGACTCAAAAGACAGATAGATATTATAGCATCTTATAATGTTTTATGCAATATATTTTTGACAGATTAAACATTACTCTCTCCACTTTATTGAACAACCCATAGAAGGGTATTGGATAGGATTGATTGGTCTACCGGAAACTAAATTTTCTATGGCTTCCTTTAGCTCTTCTTTTGTCACTTTACTCTCATCCTGCCAATTGTCATCTATTCTTCCGTGATAAACTAACTTCCTATCTTTATCAAAAAGATATATATCCGGAGTACATTGAGCTTTAAATGACCTTGCTATATCTTGAGTTTCATCTATAAGATATGGGAATGGTATACCCCACTCTCCTATCTTCTGAATCATTTTCTCCGGAGCATCTTCCGGATAGTTAGGATGGATATTAGGATTTATAGCAATAGTGTTTACACCAAGTTCTTTTGCATATTTAGAAAGTTTTATCAATCTTGGCCAAACCGCTATTGCATAAGGACAGTGATTACAGGTGAACACAACAAGTAGCCCTTTCTCTCCAAACAGTTCATCACTTTTATAGACATTTCCAAACGGGTCTTTTAATTCAAATTTCGGCATCTCTGTACCAAGGGGTATATCAACAGAATACATCAAAGCCATAACACAAACCTCCTCTACTTTAATTTTTAATCTATTATCCTGTAAAAATTAAGCTCTTCTTTTAGTTTGCTGATTTCTATCTGTCCAGGAGCAAAAGATTCACCTATATATGTGTATGTGATAATACTTCCAAATACAAATCCAGCTACTCTACTTATCTTACCTACATCACCCATTGCTATAGCTACTATATTCTTATCCCTATTCTGATGAGTAACACACATTATATTTGCCACATCCTCAAAGCTATCCACTTTAAAAGCAAATTTAACTATATCTCCACCAATTGATTTTACAACATCTATGTAGTTCTGAATAAACTCTACATTGGGAGTTTTCTCAAAATCATGGTAAGATACAAGAGATAACTTTCCATTACATTTAGCAAGATTTATAATCTCTTCTCTTATATCTTCTGAACTAAACTCTATATCAAGGATATCTGCCACATCCACAACACTTTCAAAAATCTTCACCCTTTCTCTATCCGGGATATCTCTTCCACCACCTTCAATTTTAGACCTAACGGTTATAAGAACGATGAAATCATAACTTTTTACCTTCTTAACAACATCCTTTACATAATCCAGTTCTATGTTGGAAAATTGGTCAACTCTTACCTCAATGATATCTACACCGTGATTTTTAGCTTTTCTCAATGTATCTTCTAAATTTTGATCCTTTACAGGTAATGCAATTAACGGTCTATCTGCAAGTTTTACCATAAAAAACCCCTGTTTTAGTTTTTATGTTAAAATTATACATTAACTTTTTTTAATTTTTAAACCCGGAGGATGCTGATGAAATTACCAGCAAAGCTGGTTGAAAGAGTTGTCGATAGCCTCACAAAGGAACTTATAGAGAGACATCTAGTAGAGCCTGAAAACCCTCAAGAATTCAGAGATAAGATAAACGCCATACTTCAAGAGGCGATAGAAGAGGAGAGACAACTTGAAGAAGAAGCTGAAAGGTTGGTAAGTCAGCATATTCATTTGATAGAAAGTGAGGATATAAGATATAGAACGGCTGTTATGAAAGTTAAAGAGAAATTAGCCGAAGACAAAAATATCCACCTTGAACCGGAGGAGAGAATAAATCAGATAGCAAACAAAATAAAGAAATATATAGAGTTAGACCCTTCTATAGAAATTTTTGAACATCCAAATTACATAAGGAGAGTTATAGTAGAAAAGTTAAAATCTATGATAAGAGAAGAGAAAGAGATAGATAAAGAGGTAAGACAGAGAATTAAATCTTACTCAAAGAAGATAGTTGAAGGAACTCCGGAGTGGAGAATATTATATAACAGGATATACGAAGACGCCTTAAAAAGACGTGGATTACTATGAGAACATTTGAGGTAGATGTTGAAGCCCTATTCAGAGATAGGTTACAGGATATTTTATACTGTAAGACCGATATTTAGATATTTACTAAGGATAAAAGTAGAGGGAACGGATAATATACCAAAAGAGGGAGGCTGTATAATAGCGGCTAACCATAGAAGCCATCTTGACCCTCCGGTTTTAAATATCATATCACCAAGACCTATACTCTTTATGGCAAAAAAAGAACTTTTTGAACTCCCTATACTTGGATGGTTTATAAAGAAAGCAGGAGCAATTCCTGTAAACAGAGATGGGAAGGATGTATCTACACTAAAAAAGGCTTTAAATGTGTTAAAAGAGGGATACTGTATAGGTATATTTCCAGAAGGTACAAGAGCAAAACCTGGAGAGTTTAGAAAAGCTCAGCCGGGAGTTGGATTCTTGATAGAGAGAGCGAAAGTTCCGGTTATACCAGTTTTGATAGAAGGAACAGACAAGGTGTTTCCTGTAAAGTCAAAATTGCCTAAATTATTTATGTATAATATTGAGGTGAAAGTAGGTAAACCTGTAAATTTTCATGGATTAAGTAGTTATGAACATATTGCAGAAAAAATTATGGAAGAGATCAAACATTTAAAGAGAGGGCAAAAAGATGGTTAATATAAAAGTAGCACAGACGGCAGGTTTCTGTTTTGGTGTTAGGATAGCAGTAGATATGGCAAAGAAAGCTGGAGAAGAGCTTGGACATGCCTACACAAACGGTCCCATAATCCATAACAAACAAGTGGTAAACTATCTACAAAATCTCGGTATAAAAGAGCTTTCCGACTATTCACAACTTAAACCCGGAGAAACCGTTATAATAAGATCCCACGGAGTAAAGCCAGAAGTAGAGAGAAAACTTAAAAGTGTTGGAGTAAATGTTTTAGATGCAACCTGTCCATTTGTTAAGAAAGTCCACGATAAAGTAAGACAGCTAGTAGAGGAAGGTTACTTTGTCGTTATAATAGGAGAAGAGGGACATCCGGAAGTTATAGGAACACTGGGGCATCTTGAGGAGTCCGGAGGACAGGGTGTTGTTGTAGAAAACTTCGAAGATTTAGTTAAAAAAATCCCAAAGAGAAACAGAATAGGAGTAGTAGCTCAAACGACCCAAAGTGAAGACTTTTTCAGAGAAGCCGTAGGTTATCTCGCAGAGAATACGGAAGAACTTAAAGTGTTTAACACAATATGTGATGCTACTTCTGTAAGACAGGAAGAAGTAAAGAAACTTGCTCCAACAGTTGATATAATGATAATAATAGGTGGAAAACACAGTGGTAATACACAGAGGTTAGCCCAGATATCGAAAGCATTGAATCCAAACACATACCATATAGAAACAGTCGATGAGCTTCAGGAAGAGTGGTTTGAAGGAAAAGAAAATATAGGAATATCCGCAGGTGCATCAACACCTGATTGGATTATAAATGAAGTTGTAGAAAAAATTAAAAAGATCAAAGGAGTAAACCATGAACGAGTTTGAGAAGGCAGTTTCAGAAGAGTTAACAACCTTTTATGAAAAAAACCAGTTAGTAAAAGGCAAGATAGTAAAAATAACAGATAAAGAGGCGTTTGTAGATATAGGACAGAAAGTTGAAGCAGTGTTAAATGTCCAAGAAGTTGAAGGATATAAAGAGGGAGATGAAGTAGAAGCATACTTCACTGGGAAAAGAACAAAAGATGGTTACTTTATCCTTTCAAGAAGGTCTCTACTACTTAAAGATAAGATAAATAAATTAAAAGAGGCTTTTGAAAAAGATATATCTGTTAAAACCGCAGTTGTGTCATCCTCAGATAAAGGCTATACAGTTAGTATAGAAGGTATTACCGGATTTATGCCAAAATCCCAATCGGCTTCTTCAGAGGAACTTCCTGTAGGTTATACATTTGATGGTAAAATTATAAAATTTGAAGAGAGGAAAAAAGGAGTAAATATAGTAATTTCTAGGAAAGCTATCTTAGAAGAAGAGAAAAAGAGAGAAAAAGAGAAAATTCTTTCTTTACTTAAAGAAGGTCAAACTGTAAAAGCAAAGGTTATAAAGATACTGGAAAAAGGATTGGTTTTATCAATAGATAACAAAATAAGCGGCTTTTTACCACAGAGTGAAATATCTTGGGATAAATCTGTAAAACCTCAAGACTTCCAAGTAGGTCAGGAATTGGATGTTATGATTATAGAGATAAGAGAGAAACAACCTATATTTAGTTTAAAGAAACTTCAGGAAAATCCATGGGATAAATTTGATAAAAACGTTGACGATGTTGTAGAAGGAAAGATAAAAGAGATTGGAAAAGAGGGCGTAGTAGTTGATGTTGAAGGTGTTGAAGGTTTCATACCAAACAGTCATATAGCCCACTATAAATACATATCAGCAAAGAAAAACTATAAGGTGGGACAAACTGTTAAAGCAAAAATAATTGAGTTAGACAAAGACAAGAGAAGATTAAGATTAAGCATAAAAGAGTTAACACCTAACCCAGTTGAGAAGTTCCTTGAAAACAATCCAATAGGTTCTATAGTTGAAGCAAAAGTGAAAGATGTTAAACAGAAGGTAGCATTTATTGACCTTGGAGATATAGAGGGAGTTTTAAAACTTGAAGATGCAACAGATAACAAGAACATAAAATCTATATCTTCTCTAGTTAGAGAAGGTTATACTTACAGATTTAAAGTCCTTTACAAGGATAAAGATAAAATAGTTTTAGGATTGAAACAGATTGTAGAAGACAGCTTTAACAACTTTATATCAAAACATAAAGTGGGAGATATCGTAGAGTTTGAAGTTAAAAAACTGATAGAGAAAGGTGCTATCGTTGATCTTGGAAACTCCGTTGAAGGTTTTATTCCGGTTTCAGAGATAGCTAAGGAGAGAATAAACATACCGAGTGATGTTTTATCCTTACATCAGAAAGGTCAAGCAAAGATAATAAGGATAGAGAAGGATAACAAGAGAGTTATTTTAAGTATAAAACAGCTAATTCTTGACCAAGAAAAAGCAAAAGCAGAGGAAGAGAAAAGAAAACAGGAAGAGGAGAAGAAAAAACAACTTCTTGAGAAGTTGTCAAAGAAAGAAGAGAAGATTTTAGAGGAAAACAAAGAAGGACTTGGAACATTGGGAGAAATTCTTAAGAAGAAACTTATGGAGAAAGGTTAATGATTATAGATATAGTTTCCCTTGTTGTAGGGATAGTATTTGTCCTTATAGCAGCTGAACTTTTTACAAACGGTATAGAAACATTAGGACATAGATTGAGTGTATCCAAAAACTTTACCGGAAGTGTTTTGGCAGCTGTTGGAACAGCTCTTCCGGAGACACTTATACCAATTATAGCTATCATATTCTTTGCAGGCAATTCTGGACATGATATAGGTGTAGGAGCCATATTAGGTGCTCCTTTTATGCTTGCCACTCTTGCTTTTCCGCTAATAGGATTAACCGTTGTCATTGGTCATCTTTTAGGTAAAAGAGGTATAACTTTACATGCAGAAACGACAGGATTAAGAAGAGATTTAACATTTTTCCTTTTTGCATACTCAATAGCACTATTTGTAGTTCCCTTTGAAAGCTATTTTGTAAGAATTTTAACAGCTCTGTTTTTAGTTGTCTTATACATAGTTTATGTTTTCCAAACACTTAAAGGTGAAAGTGAGGAGATGGAAGCAACGGAGCATCTCTTCTTCGCACATAAAAATCCCCATCCACCTATGTTCATAATAGTTACCCAAGTAGTTGTTTCCCTTGTGATTATGATAGTTGGAGCCCATGTATTTGTCCATGGTATAGAGAAGATAAGTCATCTGTTTGGACTAAATCCCCTTATATTTTCACTGTTGATCGCACCTATAGCAACTGAGCTTCCAGAGAAGATAAACAGTATTACATGGGTATGGAGAAAGAAAGACACTCTTGCAGTAGGTAATGTTGCTGGAGCTATGGTATTTCAAAGTACGATTCCTGTAAGTTTCGGTATAGTGTTTACAGAGTGGAATGTAACGGGACTTGGATTGATATCAGGTATATTTGCAATAGTTTCCTCTTTCTTAGTTTTAACTCTATCTTACATAAACAGAAAGTATTTTGCCTATGGATTTGCTTCCGGTATAACCTTTTTTATAGTTTATATATATCTTGTTATAAACAACACAGGGTAAGAGAAGATGGATTTAGATAAGGAGATACAGGCTTTAAATGACCAGATAGCTGTACTGAGGGATAGAGTTAAGAAGGGAGAACATCAATTAATTAACGAAGTTGTTAAGCTAAGAAAAAGGTTTAAAAAGTTAGCTAAGGAAAAGATGGAGTCCCTCTCTGCATGGGACAGGGTTCAGCTTGCAAGACATCCAAAGAGACCTCACACAGTAGATTATATAAACAATCTATTTACAGATTTTATAGAACTTCACGGTGATAGAAGATTTGCAGATGATAAAGCGATAATAGCCGGATTTGCAAACTTTGAGGGTAGACCTGTATGTGTCATCGGACATGAAAAAGGAAGAGATACTAAGGAGAAGATAGAGAGAAATTTCGGAATGCCACATCCGGAAGGATACAGAAAAGCTATAAGGGTTATGAAACTTGCAGAGAAGTTTAAAAGACCTGTTATAACCTTTATAGATACACCAGGAGCATATCCGGGGATAGGAGCAGAGGAGAGAGGACAGTCTCAGGCTATAGCAGAAAGTATCATGACTATGGGAAGTCTGAGAACCCCTATAGTAGCAACAGTTATAGGTGAAGGTGGAAGCGGAGGAGCTTTAGCCCTCGGAGTTGCAGATAGAATACTTATGCTTGAAAATGCAATATACTCGGTAATATCTCCGGAAGGTTGTGCTGCCATCCTGTTTAAATCTGCCGAATCTGCACCCCAAGCTGCGGAGAGTTTAAAGATAACAGCAAGAGACCTTTTTGATCTTGGAATAATAGATTATATAGTAAAAGAGCCTCTTGGAGGTGCCCATCTACAACCGGAAAAAATGTATAGAATACTCAGAAGAGCGTTAAGAGATCATCTAAAGTTGGTAGAGAATAAAAACCTTGATAAACTCGTGGAAGACAGACACAGGAAGTTTTACTCAATGGGTAGATTTATAGAAAAATGAGGATACTCTTATACCAAACTGCCTTTCTTGGAGACCTTATCCTTACAACGCCTTTGATAGAGAGTATAAAATCAATATTTCCACAAAGTATTCTAACAGTTATCTCCAAACCTTTCGGTGAAGATGTCCTTAAAAACAATCCAAATATAGACAATCTCATAGTATTTGACAAAAAAAGGGATTCAACTATTGGACTTATAAAAAAACTTTACAATAAGTTTGATGTGGCAATATCTCCCCATCGTTCCCACAGAGCTTCTTACGTATTATTTCTATCAAATATATCAAAGAGAGTTGGATTTGATAAAGCAGGATTCTCTTTTTTATACACAGATACCGTTCCCCATAGATTTGACGGAACCCACGACATAGATAGGAATCTATCCCTCTTAAAAGTTTTCCCGGAGTATAATGAAGAAAAGATAAGGAGAACACCTTCCCTTTATCTTTCGGAAGAAGAAGATCAGTTTTATAAAAAGTTTAACCTTATATCAAAAGATTACATAGTTATAGCTCCAGGCTCAAAATGGAAAACAAAGAGATGGACTTCAAAAGGATTCTTTGAGGTTGCAAAAAAACTATCAGAAGATCTCAAAGCGGTTTTTATTGGCTCATCTGAGGATAGAGATTTTATGGACGAGATACTGTCTTTTGGAAGATTAAAAATAGAGGATTTAATCGGCAAAACCAATTTAAGAGAGAGTTTCTCTATAATAAAACATTCAAAATTACTGATATCAAATGATTCAAGTCCTGTTCATATGGCTGTAGCTTTTAACACTCCGGTTATAGATATATACGGACCTACGGTTAAGGATTTTGGATTTTATCCATACAGAAACGGAGTAGTTATAGAGGTTTATGGGTTAAGTTGTCGTCCATGTGGGCTCCACGGACATAATAGATGTCCAATTGGGACCCACGAATGTATGGAGAAGATAAAACCGGAAGAGGTTCTAAAAGAAGCTTATAGATTACTCACCCTATCCATCTCTTAGTTAAATCCTGATAACTGTCTATCCTTCTATCTCTGAAAAATGGCCAGGTTGTCCTAACACTATCCAATATAGAAAGATCAACTTCACATATTATATTTTCTTCTCCGTCTACAGAAGCTCTATAAAGGATCTCTCCGTACGGATTACTCACAAAACTCTGTCCCCAAAACTCTA
Source organism: Hydrogenothermaceae bacterium (assembly GCA_037478615.1). GTDB lineage: Bacteria > Aquificota > Aquificia > Aquificales > Hydrogenothermaceae > JAOABC01. Next base: position 1,689 of record JBBFMH010000024.1, on the reverse strand, counting down.
TACCTTCATTTCCATCTGGACTTGGCTCAAAACCTGTTCTGTTTACAGAAACTATGTAACAACCATTTGCTATACCGTGAGACCTCTGTATAGTTTCCCAAGCTAAATGTTGGCTCTCTCCAAATTGTTGTTTTTCAGAGGGAAGCCAACCGATAGCCGTTGGATAGAATATAATCTGAGAGCCTGATAATGCTGTCAATCTTGCCGCTTCAGGATACCACTGGTCCCAGCAAATTAAAACTCCTATATCTGCATACTTAGTTCTAAATGTTTTATACCCTAAATCTCCGGGAGTAAAGTAAAACTTCTCATAAAAATGGGGATCATCTGGAATATGCATCTTCCTGTACTTTCCTAAAAATTTACCATCTGCATCTATTACAACAGCAGTATTAAAGTAAAGTCCATCTGTAACTTTCTCGAAGAGTGATGCAATTATCACAACTTTCCCATCTTTTGCAATCTTTGACAGAGTCCTTATAGTAGGACTGTCTTCATCTATCTTCTCAGCGAGTTTAAAGTTATCCCAATCTTCAGTTTGACAGAAATATAGAGATTTAAAAAGTTCACTTGTAGATATTATATCTGAGCCATCTTTTATAAGTTTCTGTATGTTATCTATAGCTTTTTCAAAATTCTCCTTTAAATCTTGAGAATGTCTCATCTGAATTAGTCCAACATTAACTTTATCCATTAAACTCCTCTCTCAAAAATTTTTCTAAATCCTCATACAGGATAACCTTCCTTAGTAGTTCTTTAAGGTAAGAGTGGTCTTCTATAGTTTTTATTTTCTCTGAAACACCTTCCGGAATATATCCAAGTTTAGTTTCTATAGCTGTTAACACCATATCCTGGGCATCTTTAATCAAACCTTGTCGTAGCCCCTGCTGTAATCCTTGCTGTAATCCTTGCTGTAGTCCCTGTTCCATTCCCTTTTGCATCCCTCTTTCCATTCCCAACTGCTCTCCCTTTTGTATTGCCAACTTAGCTATCTCACCAAGCCAAGGATCATTAACAACTTCATCAAGATCAATAACCACCCTTATTGGCATATTTCTTTCCTCCGAGTATTTTTCGTAATATATTCATCTATCACCCTTTTATGATCTTCACATAAAACTTTCTGCTTCTTGGTCCGTCAAATTCTGCAAAAAATATTCCCTGCCAAGTACCTAAGGTAAGCCTTCCATCTACTATAGGGATAGAGATGGAGTTTCCGGTTAATACAAATTTTATATGGGCTGCTGCATTTCCTTCTGTGTGACGATAACCTGCTACCCAAGGAACAGATTTCTCAAGATAGGTTTTTATATCAAAGACTACATCCGGATCTGCATTTTCGTTAATAAAAACTCCGGCTGTTGTATGAGGCACATAAACCACACATAAACCGTTATCTATATCTGACTCTCTAACAAAACTTTCCACCAAATCTGTTATCTCTATAAAATCTGTCCTTGAAGAACTTCTTATGTTAAACAGCTTAAACACCATCTACCCCAATCTTCAACTTACTATCTATTTTATTATAAACTTCTTTAACTATCTCATCGTACTTTTTACTTTCCGGATATACAGGTTCTAAAAATTCTATATATATTTTATTAGGTTTTGGAAATTTTGAGTTTATAGGGAAGCTATCAAAGGCACCTTTTATTACTACTGGGACAATAGGAATATCTAACTCCT
>JBBFMH010000023.1:0-16051 GCA_037478615.1 Hydrogenothermaceae bacterium | reverse complement strand
CTTGTCTATGATGAAAACGAACTTGCTTCCTATGTAGAGGAAGCTGTAAGTGTATCTGAAGATAAACCTCTCTTGATAGATAGATTTCTTGACGGTAGCGTTGAGCTTGATGTGGACTGTGTGTCAGATGGTGAAGATGTTTTGATTGGTGCTGTTATGGAGCATATAGAGGAAGCAGGAATACACTCAGGAGACAGTGCCACCTGTATTCCTCATTATAGTCTTCCAGATGATATTGTCGTAGAGGTTAAAAGACAGACAAAAAAACTTGCAAAAGCTTTAAACACCATTGGACTTATGAATGTCCAGTATGCTATAAAGGATGGGGAGATCTACGTTATAGAGGCAAATCCAAGGGCTTCAAGGACAGTTCCATTTGTAAGTAAAGCTATTGGTTATCCTCTTGCAAAGATTGCTTCAAAGGTTATGTTAGGTAAAAAGTTAAGAGAGTTGGTTCCGGAAGTTTTCCAGATTGAAGAACCACATCCCGCATCAGACTTTTTAGATGGAAGTTTTGATAGATTTGCCATAAAAGAGGTTGTTTTCCCGTGGAACAGATTTCCGGAGGTTGACCCACTTCTTGGACCGGAGATGAAAAGCACAGGTGAAGTTATGGGAATAGATAGGGACTTTGGACTTGCATTCTACAAAGCTCAAGCGGCAACAGGTTCAAAATTACCTCTTGAAGGAAACATATTTATATCTGTTGCAGATAAAGATAAACCTTACATTGTTGATATAGCAAAAGACCTTGTAAATATGGGATTTAAGATATTTGCCACATCCGGAACTTATAAATTCCTAAAGGATAGGGGTATAGAAGTGGAGATGGTAAACAAACTTTCAGAAGAGAGACCTAACATAGTTGATAGAATAAGAAACGGTGAGATAGTTATGGTTATAAACACTCCTTCCGGTAAGAGAGAGAGGTCTGATGCTTACTATATCCGTAGGGCAGCAGTTACAAATAAGGTCCCCTATTACACAACAGTTAGGGGAGCCTGGGCGGCAGTTCAGGGTATTAAATCATTTAAGGAGAAAGGTTTAGAAGTTTATGCGCTACAGGATTTGAGGAGGTAGGAATGAAAACATATTTTGAAGCTCTGGATATAGTCCTTGAAAACGTTAGAGAAGTTGGAGATGAAAAGGTTTTCTTTATAGATGCTTTAAACAGAGTTCTTGCAAAGGACATTTATGCAGATGAGGATAATCCTCCGGTTGATAACAGTGGAATGGATGGATATGCAGTTAGATTTGAAGATATCAAAGATGCGTCTGAAGAAAAACCTGTTGTTCTGAAGTTAATAGGTGAAAGTAAAGCAGGTGGAGATGATATAGAACTTAAGCCGGCAACAGCTATCTCTATATACACAGGGGCTTTAATTCCAAAAGGTGCAGACACCGTTATTCAGAAAGAACTCACAAAAAGAGATGGTGATACAGTTTATATTTACAAAGCTCTAAAAAAAGGAGCCAACATAAGACCTAAAGGTGGAGATTATAAAAAAGGAGACCTTTTAATAAAAAGAGGAACTGTTTTGAGACCACCGGAGATTGGAATACTCTCCTCTGTAAATAAGGCTACCGTGTATGTAAAACAGAAGGTAAGAGTAGGTATAATAACAACAGGAGACGAGATACTTGATGTAGGAGAGTCAAGGACAAAAGACTCCCAAATAAGGACATCTAATACATACACACTTTATACACAGATTTTAGAGTCTGGAGCTTTACCTGTGGTAATAGGATTTGCCAAGGATGACCCGGAAGATATAACTCAGAAATTAAGGTCAGCTAAAAACTGTGACGTACTACTCACAACTGGTGGAGTATCAGTAGGAGATTATGACTTAGTTAAGGACTTTGTCCAGAAAGAGTTAAATGTAGATATACTATTTTGGAAGGTTTCTCAAAAACCTGGGAAACCTGTAGCTTTTGGTGTGTGGGGAGAAAATAGAGAGAAGCTTTTCTTCGGTATTCCGGGAAATCCTGTTGCCTGTATGGTCGTGTATGAAACACTGGTAAAGCCAGCTATAAGGAAGATGATGGGTTATAAAAATTACTATAATCCTGTTGTAGATGGGTATTTGGAAGAAAGTTTTGAGAGAAAATCAGCAGATAGGTTAGAGTTTGTTAGGGTTGATGTTGAGTATAGAGATGGTAAATTTTGGGTTAAACCTTTTGGAAAACAAGGATCAAACATCTTAACAAGTATGGTGAACTCAAAAGGTTTGATGTTGGTTGATGAAGGTGTAAATTTAATAGAGAAGGGGCAGTCTGTTAAAGTTATACTCTTTGATAGAGAGTTTTTATCGGGAGATTTAAACCGATGAAAGGTGGCTTTTACAAGTTATTATTACTCTCTATAGCATTATTTTTTACATCTTGCAGTCAGGTTGAAGATCCTTTAACTGGTCAAAAAACATTGAGTCTGATATCTACTCAGCAGGAAATAGAGATAGGAAGGAAGTATGTTCCCCAGGCTATAAATGAAAATGGAGGACTTTATCCGGATAGAGAGGTTCAAAACTATATCAAGAAAGTTGGACATAGGATAGCGGAGTACACTCCCAGAAAGGTTGATTACCAGTTTTATCTGGTAAATTCAAAAGATGTGAATGCCTTTGCTCTACCGGGAGGTCCTGTTTTCATAAACAGAGGTCTTATACTAATACTTGATAACGAGTCGGAACTTGCAGGAGTTTTGGCTCACGAACTTGGACATATAAATGCCAGACATCATGCTAAGTTTTTGGAAAAGACCTACGGTTTAAATATTCTTCTAAATATTCTTGCAATAGCAACATACAACTCACAGTATCAAAATCTTATAATGCAGACAGCCCAAATCGGTGCCAGCTTACTTCAGCTTAAATACAGTAGAGATCAGGAAAATGAAGCGGACGCTCTTGGGGTTAGATTCGCCTATGATAGTGGTTATGATCCAGATGGTTTAGTATCTACATTTGAAAAATTTAAAAGTATGGAGAAAGAGAACAGGCCTGTCGAGTGGCTACTCACACACCCACTTCCCGATACCCGTATAAAAAATGTCTCGCAACTTATTAAACGAAAGTATCCAGAAAAACTTCTCTTAAAAAGAGATACTCCAGAGTTTCAACAGATAAAACAGAGGATAGTAAAAACGGCTTTATCCTATGAGTATGTTGAAAAAGCTAAAGAAAGTGTAAAAAATAGAGATCTTAATACGGCCGTCAAACATCTAAACAGTGCAATAAATCTTTATGAGGAGAATAACTCTGCTTACACGTACAAAGCTTTTGTTTGTTATCAGCTGAAAGATTTTGACTGTGCCTATAAATCCTCTATTTCTGCTGTAAAGATAGATAGTCTATACTTTTTACCGAAATTATTAGCTGGAGCTTCCGCAGTTAAATTGGATAAGAATTTTGAGGCTATAAAGATACTTGAAGATGCAAAAGATCTCATCAATACTAGCCCTGACCTCTACTACTTCCTGGGAGTTGCTTATCAGAATGTAGGTAATAGGCAAAAAGCTTATGAAAATTTAAAAACAGCTCTTGATATCACCGATGGCAAGAGAGGTTGGGAGTCAGATGCAAGACAGAGAATATCAATTTTGACAAGATAATTCTAATAAACAACTCTGTTTCTTCCCTCTCTCTTTGCTTGATAGAGTTTGTCATCAGCTTCTTTTATAAGGTTATTTAGACTGCTGTGATCTTTAAACTCTGCAACACCGAAACTTGCCGTAAGCTTTATCTTTTTCCCATCATAGACTAAAGGTGTTTCTTCCAGATTTCTTCTCAAGTTCTCTGCTATTTTAAATGCCTCTTCAAGAGATGTATTTGGAAGAAGTATGAGAAACTCCTCTCCACCTATTCTGAAAACGTAATCCGATCTCCTTAAATTTTCTCTGATAACTTTAACAAAATGTTTTAATGCTGCATCACCAACTAAATGTCCGTAAGTATCGTTTATCTTTTTGAAAAAGTCAATATCTGTAATTATTATTGATATAGGCTGTCCGGTAAGTTCCATAATTTCAAGGTACTTATTAAATATCTGTTGTAATGCCCGTCTTGTGAGTACGCCAGTTAAGAAATCTTTAGAAAACTCGAATGCCAGTATCTTTGTGTTTATATAACTTATCTCGTTTGATAGCCAAAGGCTGTTTGCTTCAACTTCTCTTATAATGAAAAATAGCTCTTTGTATAACCTATTTTTAAGATATTCTGTTGCTATACTTATAAGATTGTGAAAATTTTTGTGGAATAACTTTATAGTGTTGTATATAGAATCATCTTCTATTATACTTTTCCCACTCTCTTTCAACCATCTTCCAAAATCACATTCTGTATGCTTCACATTTTTAAACTCTCTTTCCTCTTCTATTATAGTCAAAAAATTTCTGAAATACTCAATGTGGTATAAAAGGTTGTGGAGTAATGTTTCATTGTAATCCCTACTTTTAATATGCTTTGCGAAGAACTCTAATTTCTGGATAAGCTCCTGTGTGTAAGAGTTTAGATAACCTTTTGAAAATATCTGAACTATATCTTCAAATAGTCTCTCTATTCTCTTTGCTTCCCTTAAATCTATATTATTTGAAAGATGGGCTATAAAATTTTTCCTAAGGAAATCAAAAAAAGAAATCGATTCTATAAACAAAACTCCTCTCTGGTGGAATAAAATACCTTCCTCGTAAAAAGCTTTTATATTAGATTTATTTTTAAAAGATTCTTTTAAAAGGTATTTTACATGTAAAATACTATCTTTACAGATAAAGGATTTAAAATTCCTCTCTATATACGTGGAAAGTCTGTCAAAGATTATATCTATCTTTTCATTTGTAAAGTGATCTATCAACTCCATATAAAATTCTCCTTTCTATTTTTAATGGAGGACAGAGATCATACTCTCACTCCACTTTAAAGCCTCTATGGTTATATCTGCCACTTCCGAAGGGTCTAATAAAAGCTTTTCCGATAATTTTTTTATATTTTTATTCTTTTGAGTTTCCACCTCTTCTGTTAATGTTAAAATTTTACCAAAAAACCCGGACTTTTCTCTTATCTCTCTTGCAATGTTTTCATTTAAATTTAACTCTTTAAGTATTACTTCCAGTGGCACGTTAAATATACTTTCTACAAAGGATAATATACCTACCAAAAAAGAAGTATCGGATATTATCTCATCGTTATTTATCTTTTTAGATATGAGCTCCATAAACTTTCCTCTGAAAAGAGCTCTTTTTATCAACTCCCTTTTTGTATCAACATTGGCAGCTGATATCATAGACACGAGTAAAAGCCAGTTTAATAAGTTTTTCTTTCCAAGGTAGATGACGGCTCTATTTACGGATGTTATTGGATTTGCAAGATAGAAAAATGAAGAGTTGATATACTTTAGGAGATTTAACGACAGATTTGGAGAACCTTTTATATAATCAGCGATAACATTTAAATCATCTTCTTCATGGACTAATCTTATAAGTTTAAGTGTCTCTAACTTTGAGAAGTTATCAAGGTTGGCTTCTATTTTTTGAGGTTTTGTAAAAAACTCTCCTTTAAACAGATCTCCTCCTACTTTCTTAAATCTGTCAAAATCTTCATAGCTATCTATACTATCCAGTATTACAGCTAAATTATTCTGTTTTAAAACTTTTATAGGATCTATATTAGATAGCTTCTGAGAATCTATCTCTATGTAGGAGATATACTCTTTTAGAGAGGAAAGTTGATTTAAATTTCTATCATCTGAAAGATAAAGACAGAATTTATAACCGTTTTTACTTAACTCCTTTATCTTATCCATGAGAACTTTGGAAGTTGTCTGTTGGTCAGTTATCTTTATAACAAAGTTATCTTTTGGAATTAAAGAAGTAAAATCTGTAAACACTATGATATCTGTAGGTAGATTTATAAATCCTACTTTACCCTGTAAACTTTTTATAATCTCAGAGTCAGATAAAACTGTATATATTTTCCTTAGTAAGCTGTTGAAATCAACTTTCTCAGAAGTTTCATAGTCTAATTTAATATCGAATCCAAATATTTTTTCCTCCCTGTTAAAAATTGGTATCTTTGCTAAAAATACTGTCTCCATTTACCCACCTTTTTTAAATTTTAAAGTATTATATCACTTTTTATTTTTGGAAATTTTATACAAGGTTAGGAAAAATAAAATCAGAATTATTAGGTATAAAATACTAAATAGAATGTTTTTTTCTGTTAGTTTTACAAAAAAATGATTTAGAATCATATAAACTATTCCAATTAATGCTGTAATAGATAGTAGAGTTTCACGGGATTTTTGAAATTTTAGTCCCATAAAAAAGCCTATCATTCCTATAAAAAGAAATGGAACTGGAAAGTATAGTCTATCTATCAGTATAGAGATTACTTTATTCCTGTTATCAGGAAAGGTTTTAATAAGCTCCGACATTCTAAAATCTTCTACTGCTATATCTTTTACGTAAGATACGTCCATATTGAAGCTATACTTTTGGAATTTCAGAATACTGTAAGAATTTTTTGATGGAAGCTGGATATATCCATTTTCGAATATAACATAACTACCGTAGAAGTAGCCATTTTTTGCGGTTATTAAAAATCCGTTAGACCTGTTATGAAGTATTATATTTTTGAAGTTGTTATTCTTTTTTTCCTCTACATATACATAAACATTTTCACTTACCTTGGAAAAGTTTTTAGGTTGAATACTGTCCATAATGTATGCTTTTACCTTAACAGTTAGAAACTTTGCTCTCTCTCTGTTTGCATAAGGTACAACGATGGAAGAGAAGATTAATGCAATCAATGTAAAAACAACAGTCCATACCAAGACCGGTTTTAAAAGTTGTTTATCGTCTATACCCAAACTGTAAATGGCATATATCTCATTACTTTCTCTTATTTTTATACCTACGAGTAACCAACCTACTAAAAACCCAAAGAGAAGTTGGAACTTCATAAAAGAGACATCAAGGAGTGCTAAAATGTTTAAAAAATCTATGATGTTCATTGAGTAAACAAAAGAAGGAAGATGTAGAAGTTGGGAAGACAAGATAATGAGAGAAAATAGTAGTGTCAAGGCTATAAATGTCTTTATAAATGTTACCGATATATATCTGTAAAGTATTCTCATAGTTTACTTCTTAGTTGATAGAATAACTTATCCTGTATCTCAAACATTATCCTTTCATCTTCCTCTGACCTTTCATGGTCGTAACCTAAAAGGTGAAGTATCCCGTGAATAAGGAGCCGGAGTATCTCTTCTCTTTCCGTTAATCCTATCTGGTGTGCCTGTCTCTTTGCAAAGGGAATGGATATTATAACATCTCCTAAAACTTTGTATCTGTATCCTACCGTCTCATCCATAGGAAAGGAAAGGACATCTGTCGGTTTATCCTTTCCCCTCCAATCTCTGTTAATCTGTCTTACTGTTTCATCATCCGTCAATGTTATACTGATCTCCACGTTATATAAGTTTAAAGATTTTAATATCTCTGTGGTTATATCTTTAATAAACTTTTTTGTTATATCTCTGTCTCTTATCTGTTTATCTATCAGTATTCTGTTCTTCATATCTGTTGTATGCCTCTATTATTCTCTGGACTATTGGATGTCTGACTACGTCTTTTTCCGTAAATCTTGTAAATCCTATACCTTTTACACCTTCTAAAACTTTTATTGCTTCTACAAGTCCAGACTGAGATGCTTTAGGAAGGTCTATCTGGGTTACATCTCCAGTTATTACCGCTTTTGATCCAAAACCTATACGGGTTAGTAGCATCTTCATCTGCTCTTTTGTTGTGTTCTGTGCTTCATCAAGTATTATGAAGGCATCATTCAATGTCCTTCCTCTCATAAATGCAAGTGGAGCAACTTCTATTATCTTTTTTTCTATCATATCAACTACTTTATCTGGGTCAACCATATCGTATAGGGCGTCGTAAAGTGGTCTTAGATAAGGGTCAACCTTCTCTTCCAACGATCCCGGTAAAAATCCCAGTTTTTCTCCAGCTTCAACTGCTGGTCTTGTTAGTATTATCCTATTTACTTTATTCTGTTTCAAGTATGAAACTGCAACAGCCATAGCCAAGTATGTCTTTCCCGTTCCGGCTGGTCCTATTCCGAACGTTATATCGTTATTCTTTATTGTCTCTACGTATATCTTTTGGGTAGGAGTTTTTGCCATTATTGGTTTTTTACGGTAAGAGAAAAGTATTGTTTCTGCCGGAGTTTCCTTTATGAGTTCTTCACTTTCTTTTTCTAATTTATAACCTATGGCTAAATTCCTAACATCCTCGGGTGATAGTATATGTCCAACCTCAAAGTAGGAAGATATCTTCTCCATAAACTCTTCAAATCTGTCTAAATTTTCCTCTTTTCCGGAAGCTATTATAGATGTACCCCTTGCAAATATCTGTAAATCAAAGATCTCCTCAAAGTACCTGAGATTTTCATCTCTTGAACCTACTACATTAAAAAATGCCTGTGGTGGAATCTGAACTTCAAGTTTTAAAATATCAAACACCCCCTAAGAGTTTTGTGTAAAAAATTTATTCCAAATCATAACTCAAACCAGCCTTCCGGTAATTTAACATATATCCTGTGATTTTGGGTATCAACTTTTTCTACAAACTGGCTTACAAACGGTAAATGTCTTATCTTTCCATCTTCACACTCTATTATAAGTAATGCTTGGGACAACCTGTCATCTACTTTTTCCACTTTTCCTATCTTTTTATCGTCTTCAAAAACTTCGCTATCTATAAGCTCAAAGATATAATATTCATCCTGTCCCAAAGCGGGAAGATACTCTTTTGATATGTATATTAAACTTTGGGATAACTCTTTTGATTTCTCCGGAGTATCATAATCAAAAAATTTGATTAACCACTTTTTCCTGTCTATCGTTTGAATTTTTAGTTTCAACATCTCACCTGTAGGTGTTTTAATGTAAATCTCCGGCGGAAGTTTTACATCTGTAAAGAGCTCAAACTTTATGTTTCCCCTAACGCCGTGAACTCCGTGTAACTTTCCTACCGCTACTAAATCTTCCATCTAACTCCTAATAAACACATTTTGGTAAATTTCTCAACATACTTTCTGCTTTTTGACGGATAGCATCATCATTATATTTTAATACTTCTTTCAGTAAACAGGAAGCCTCTTTTCTTCTCTCTGCCTTTATTAGTATGTTTGCAGCTTCAAATCTTGAGCTTACATTTATTAAGTCTGTATCAGGATTTATATATATGGCATTTAGGAAGTTATTTAACGCTTTATTTAGATCTTTTCTATCTTTGAATACCAAACCAAGATAGTAGTAACTTTCTGCGGATACTTTTGGATTATCAGATTTTGTCCCTTCCTGTAAAAACTTTATAGCTTCTTCTATCTGTCTTTGTTTATAGTAAGTTTTACCTATCATCAGTAGAACCATTTTGTTATCTGGGTACTTTTCATGCAGCTGTCCTAAATACTGTAAGGCATTATCATAATCTCCTTTATTAAATAGGAGATTTGCTATTCTCAACTTTACATCATCGTTATCACTTATCTGATGGTACATAGAAATAGCTTCATCTACTTTGCCTTGTTTCTCTAAGATTTCTCCCCGTAGTAGTTTTACATTAAAGATATTTTCTGAATTCTGGTACTTGCTTAAGAATTCAGTTAAAATCTTCTCTGCCGATTCTAAATCTCCCTTTATGTAGTAAAGCTGTCCTAACTTGTAAAGTGCAGTTTCAGACTCTTTTGTGTTAGCCTCTATTGTTTCTTTGTATATATCTTCCGCCTTTTGATAATCCTTTTCATCTGTGTATATCTGTGCAAGTTGTAGTTTTAATATAGGAATAAGTGGGTAGTTAGGATACCTTCTTATAAAATCTTCTATCATCTTTTTGTTGTCTGTAGATCCCTCTTTTGTTTCAAGAACTAAAAGGTTGTAGGCAGCATCTATTGCTTCCTGTTTTCCGGAATTTTTTGATATAAAGTCATTGTAAATCTGTCTTGCAAGGTCCGTTTCACCCATGTTGAAATAACTGTCGGCAGTTCTCAGGGTGGCTTTCTTTGTTAGGTCATCATCTTTGTATCCATATCTGTTTAAGAAATTCTTAAACTCCAAAGCGGCTAAATCAAACTTTCCTTCAGAAAAGTAGGTGTAAGCGTATAGATAGGAAGCTTCTTCCGATATGCGACTATCTCTATCTTTTACAGATTTTAAAGTCTGTCTTGCTTTTTCTATATCTTGAGATTTTAAAGCTATATAAGCTTTTAATAGTGTAGATTTTTCATCATCACTGTTCTCTAAAAGTTTTAAAGCTGTCTCTAAATCTGAGATATTGTATGCAGATGTAGCTTTCATATACGGGGTTCTAAAAGATTTAAATGCATTTTTATAATCTCCTCTTTCAAAGAAAAACCAACCTAAGAAATTGTAAGCTTTTTCTGGATTTAACGTTTTAAGCTGTTTTATAATTTCTACGAAACTTTCATCATCTTTTATGGTTAAGTATATATCTGCTAAATATTCAAAGGCCGTTTCTTTATATTCTGTATCAACAAGTTTGAGGAACTGCTTCTGTGCTTCTTCGTAATCTTTAAGTCTGTATGATGTATATCCGGTGTACAGTATTGTTTTTAAATCTGGACTTCTATTTACGACATCTTTAAAGATATTAAATCCATACTTATAGTTTCCTAAATTATACATATTTACAGCTATGTTTTTAAGGATAACATCCTTGTATCTATCAGATAGATAAAGTGCTTTCTGGAAGTATAGAAAACTGTTTAAATAATCCCTATCTTTTCCATACTTCTGACCCACAACTAAATAAAGGTCTTGACTTAAACTTTCGTCCCTTGTTTCCAATATCTGTGCCATCTCCAAAGTTTTAGTTTCATCGGAAAGTCCTATGCCGTAAAGGGCAAAATTTGACAGTTTATCAGATACAGATATCTCTCCCACATACTTTTTGAATGTATCCAAACTTTTAGACCTCTCTCCTATTAAATAGTAGGAAAATCCATCTAAGATAGTGGTCCTTTTTTTTATGTTTAAGTTAGTTATTTGAAACTTTAAGGATAGAGAGTTTTTATAGTTTCCTCTAAAAAATTCCGTATATTTCTTCAGATATTTACAGTATTCCACAAGGGATACATCAACATTACCACAGGTAGACCTCATATTCAGGTCCCTGTCTCTTAAAAGTTTTAACGTATCCATAATAAATATGGTATCTGGATCATCTTTTGGTAGATCGTTTATTACAGATTGAACATTTTGAAAATCTCCCTTTAATAGGGACACGATAGCATATGATAGACAGTTTTCTTTAAACTTCTTTAATGAACAGCTCTTTTCAAGAAACTCTCCAGCTTTTTCTAAATTACCTTTTTTGAATTCCGTATATCCAAGTATGTAGTATCCATAGTAGATATATGGAGAATCTCTATACTTTCTGACAAATTCTTCAGCTTTCTGTTGTGCAAAGATAAAATCACCTTTTGTAAAGTTTTCTATGGCATCTGCCATCATTGCATTTGATGGGGGTATCCCAAGGTAAGCTTTTGGTTTTTCTATGGAAAGTATAGGCAGATTTTCTACTCCTTCTTTTGTTAAAAAGATATCTTTAGGAATATCTGGAGTTATGTTTATGTTGAATAAATCAAATCTTTGGGGTGGGTTTAACGACTCTCTCTTTTCCTGTCTTATATCTACAATTTCAACCGGAATATTAACAGGTGCAATCTGTAAGCTGTTTTGAGCGTATGACAGATTTAAAAGTAAGATGAGAAGTATGAATATTTTAAGAAACATAACCTAAAACCTCTTTTGCTTTTTCTACATCTGACTCTATCTGTTTTTTAAGTTCCTCTACTGACTCAAACTTCACCTCATCCCTTAACCTCTCAATAAAGTAGATGTTAACTATACTATTCTCTCTCATCGCTCTGTCAAAATTCTCTATTATATGGGCTTCCATGAAAATCTTTTTACCATCTACAGTAGGTCTGTTACCGTAGTTTATAACAACTGGGTATCTGTTATCTTCAAACTCTAAAAATCCCGTATAAACACCCATTTTTAAACATAACTCTTCATCTGGTTTTAAATTTATAGTTGGGAATCCTATCTTTCTTCCAACTCCATCACCTTTTACTACCTTCTCCCTTAAAAAATAATCTCTACCTAAATACTTTTTTGCTTCTTTTACATTTCCGGCTAAAAGGAGCTCTCTGATTTTACTACTACTTATCTTTTCCTGATCTAAATAGACAATACCAAAATCTTCTACATCTATTCCTATCTGTTTTCCATACTCCTTTGCAAACTCTATATCTCCTTCTTTCTTATACCCAAATCTCCAGTCTTTACCAACCACTATTTTTCTGCAGTTTAACTTCTCTTTGAGAAAGTTCATAAACTCTGCCGGACTTTTCTTGTAGAACCTTTCATTAAAATCAACTATCAGTATATAATCTACATTCTCTCCCTTCAAGAGATCTATCTTTGTCTCAAAGTTAACAATGCTACATTTATAATTCTGTGGTGAGAGCACTTTCCGTGGATGGGGAAAGAAAGTTATAACCATAGATTTAGCATTAAGTTTAAGAGATTCCTCTTTAACCTTCTCAATGAGAGCCTTATGTCCTAAGTGGACACCGTCAAAATTGCCTATGGTGCAAACTGTTGGCTCTTTTATATCTATACGGTAGAGAGATAAAACCTCAGTCATAACTCCTCTTTTAAAAATATTTCCGCTGCCTGCACTATCACCCTGTATCTAAAACCACGATTTTTAAGAAATTTTACCACATTATCGAAATTTTTTTCTTTTCTGAAGGACCTCTGAAGTACATTTAACGCAGATTGAAGCTCTTCTTCAAAAGATAATCTTAAATCTTCAACACCCTTACTGTAAAGTTTCTTTTTGAGCTTTAGATAACTCTCCCCCTTTTGTATAGATCTCTCTTTGTATCTCTCTAATAATTTTTCATCGTTTAAAATTCCATCTTCCTTTAACTTCTTTATAATTTCCTCTACATCATTTAAGTTAAAACCTTTTCTGAGAAGCTTTACTTTAAGTTCTTCTTCAAAGTAATCTCTTTTACTTATTAAATAGTAAGTATAACTTTTTATATCCATCAGAAGGTTTCAAAACCCATTCCTTCTTCTGCTCCGGCAGATATACCTTTGATTTTTAGTTCAACATCTGATGGATTTGTAGCGTAGAGTAGTGCATCCTCGTAAGATATCAAACCTTCATTGTAAAGGTCAACAACAGCTTGATCAAATGTCTGCATCCTATATTGCTTTCTTCCTTTTTCCATAAGATCCTGAATCATAAACAGTTTGTCAGGGTCCTTTATACACTCTGTTATTGCACCTGCATTTATAAGTATCTCAACTGCCGGAACAACTCCTTTTCCATCTTTCCTTGGAATTAAACGCTGGGATATTATTGCTCTTAAAACTGCTGCAAGTAAAATCCTTAAATGGTTTTGCTCTTCTGCCGGGAACATATTTATAATTCTACTTATAGTATCTTTAGCATCCTGAGTGTGGAGTGTAGATAAAACAAAGTGTCCGGTTTCTGCTGCCCTTAAAGCTGTCTGTATTGTCTCTAAATCCCTCATCTCACCAACCATTATCACGTCAGGGTCTTCCCTGAGAGCTGCCCTAAGTCCGGAGTTAAAATCCCTTGTATCTAAA
Organism: Hydrogenothermaceae bacterium; assembly: GCA_037478615.1. Lineage (GTDB taxonomy): Bacteria > Aquificota > Aquificia > Aquificales > Hydrogenothermaceae > JAOABC01. The sequence goes on along the minus strand of JBBFMH010000023.1, from coordinate 2,338 downwards.
TCTACTTCTCTTTGAACTATATAGCTTTTTTTATCTCTGAATACATACTCAATAGGATTCTCGATTGTTATTATTGTTTCCTCAAAAAGCTCATTTCTGTAATCTAACATAGATGCTAATGTTGTAGATTTACCGGAACCTGTTGGTCCTGTTACCAAAACTAAACCTCTTGGTTCTTTGGCAATATCTTTTATAACTTCTGGAAGAAGTAAAGAATCAAGGGGTGGAATCTTTGTTTTTAAAACCCTAAGTGCAATCGCGTATGTGCCTCTCTGTTTGTATATATTGACCCTAAATCTACTAACACCTGCTATGGAGTAAGATATATCAACCTCTCCATTCTTCATAAGCTCTGCTTTCTTTGCTTCGCTTTTTGCTAAAATTTTAGCGATGTAATTTCCAATATGATCCGGGGTCAATGGTGTTTTGAAGTTATCTATATCCATTAAGATGGTATTTACCCTCATCTTTGGCACTGATCCAACTTTTAAATGTATATCGGAAGCTCCTGATTTAACAGCCTCTGTTAATATTGCATCAAGCTCCATTTAAACCCCTCTCTTTTATAAGATTTTCAAGTTTTTCTCTTAACTCGGGGTTTTGTTTTAAAAACTCTCTTGCTTTTTCTCTTCCCTGTCCAAGTTTTATCTCTTCACCTTCTTCAGTTTTATAAGAATACCAAGCTCCACTTTTCTTTATGAATCCAAGTTCTTCTCCCAAGTCTAAAATCTCTCCCTCTTTTGAGATACCTTCACCGTATATAACATCAAACTCTGCCTCTTTAAATGGTGGAGCCAACTTATTTTTTACAACCTTCACTTTTACTCTACTTCCCACTCTTTCACCGGCATCTTTTATATCCTGCTTTCTAACTTCCATTCTCATATCCGCGAAAAACTTTATAGCTCTTCCTCCGGTGGTTGTCTCCGGATTTCCAAACATAACTCCCACTTTTTCCCTTATCTGGTTTATAAGTATCAGAGCCGTATTACTCTTGTTTACCGCACCTTTTAAAACTCTCATCGCCTTTGACATCAGTCTTGCATGTAGTCCCACATTAGAGTCTTCTATATCTCCTTCTATCTCTGCCTTTGGAACAAGTGCTGCAACAGAGTCTATAACGATAACATCAACAGCATTGCTTCTCACCAGAGTTTCTGCTATCTCTATTGCCTGTTCTCCGTAATCAGGTTGAGATATTATAAGGTCATCAAGATCTACTCCTATGGCTTTTGCGTATTTTGGATCAAAAGCATGCTCTGCATCTATGAAAACAGCTTTTCCACCCTTTTTTTGGGCTTCTGCTATTATATGAAGTGTCAATGTAGTTTTTCCGGAAGATTCAGGTCCATATATCTCTATCACTCTTCCTTTTGGTATTCCACCTATTCCTGTTGCCAAATCCAGAGTTATAGACCCTGTAGGGATAACATCTACGGATTTTATACCTTCGGAAGATAGAGTCATCAGTGAGCCTTTGCCATACTTCTTCTCTATCTGTAATATTGCACTTTCAAGAGCTTTCTTCTTCGCTTCTAAATTTTGATTTTCCTTCACTTCCATCTATATAAATCCTCCTTTAATTAGCCTACTACCCTTGGGACTACAAAAAAGCCACCCTCTGATTGAGGTGCATTTTTTAGAGCTTCCTCGTTTGAAAGAGACTGTATAACTACATCTTCCCTGTAAGGAGTTTCTTCCACTATCAACTCATAGAATGGTGGTATATCGTCCGTATTTACCTCTCTCAGATTCTCAATAAATCCAACTATATCCATAAACTGTTTTGGTAAAACTTCGGCTTCTTCCTTGGAAAGTTTTAATTTTGCAAGATTTGCAACTGTAAACACTATCTTTTCGTCCATCTTCAACTCCTTATGATAAAAATCATTTTAAATTTATTCAAATATTATTATATTATATATAACTTAATTCGCATCCCCCTCCCTCCCCCTCCATATATGGCTGGCAGCAATGCCAGCCCTTTTTAATTTTATCTCCTTCTTGAAAGCTTCGTCTTTATAAACTTTAAAGCTTCGGCAGGTTTGTCTATCAAATCTTCTCTACCATACTTTATTAAAACATTTTTCTGTTTTTCTGACAACTGGTAGTTTTTCATGGTTTCTTTTTTTGCTTTATCTATAAACTTTTTAAGTAAATTTTTATCTGACAACTCTCTCTCTGTAAGCTTTAAACCTGTTTTTTCTGCCAAAGCTTTTGCATACTCTATCTGTTTCTCGGAAGGGGTCTTTGAAGAGTGATTGTCTATAAACTCTCTTATCTTTTTTGGATCATCTAATATATCATCTATAGACTTTCCATATTTCTTTGCAAGATC
>JBBFMH010000022.1:0-16081 GCA_037478615.1 Hydrogenothermaceae bacterium | reverse complement strand
AATTACTATTGAGATTGTAATCGTATTTAAGACTTAACCAATTTGGACTTAAATCTACCATAAACTTCCTTACTTTATACTTACTTACATCAAAACCGTTTGAATCTAAAAATTGAGATATGTTTTTTTCAAGTATATCTTTCCTGATAACTCCACTTTTGTAGAGATTTACATAATAGGAAGGATCCATATATAAATCTGTATTGAAAATTTTAGAAGCTATCTTTAAAGCATCTTTGAAGTGCATATCCTCAAACTCATGGAGAGGGTTATGGTGAACAAACATAGTTAAAGGCCAATATTTTGGAAGAAATTCTGTTGCGTCTTTCACACTATCCAATAGATTCATCCTTATACCCCCAAATTAAAGGCTCAATAGATAAAGTATTCCTAATACCAGATTTGTTAATGATAAAAAGGACATTAAAATGATATATCTTACATCTGGTTCCTTGTATATTAAATTTTTATTAGGTTTCCCAAAGAGAAGCCTGTTAGTCATCACCGAAAATATCATAAAGTTAAACATAAGAAGGGCTAATATATAGATAGTATTTATAGAAAGTCCACTGTTTAGTAGATAATTAAACACAACACTAAAATTCAAAGACGGTGGAAAGTTTGCCATCATAAGTAGAACTACTCTTACAAAAATAGAAAGCTTAGGAGATGATAAAACTAAACCCTCTATACCTAAAAATACATCAGTTTTATAAGTTTTCTTAATAAACTCCACTATAACTAAATACAGACCTACTGTTGTAAAAAATGACAGTCCGTAATACATCTTTTCATTGATAATAAAAAAAACAGGAGAGTTTGCTAAAACATAAAGAACGAGAACTCTTATAAAGCTGTAGTTTTTATACAGAGAGAATATTGAAAAGATTACTAAAGTAATACCTAAGAGTGATATATAGATATCCATACCACCTCCACTTTAATCCATCTTAAATAACTTAAGTATAAACTTTCTGTAATATAACTCCTCATAGAGAAGTTTATAAATTTTTGATATCCATCTTTTAATTTTCTCTCCATTTTCGCTGAATGTAGAGTAGTATGACAAAAACCACATAAACACTGCTGAGAAAAGTAAAAATATAACCGCTACCACCATTAAACCAAATGATAGATTTGCTGCCTCAAACAGTTTTTTATAATTCTCACCGTAGAGATATTTTTCAAAAGCAAGACCTAAGAATGAGTATATCAAAACTATGATAGAGAATGAGATTATAAGAGATAGTATTATACCTACAGATTGGATTTTGGAAACTTTAAAGAAAGTGCTAAAAAGCTGGAAACTTGCCAACCACCCAAAAGCCAAAAATATTAAAGCTGCATAGTAGTTTGAAAGATCCTGTTTTAGTAGAAACTCTATAACAGTATATAAAACAAGGACAGTTGTTAAAGCTATGATCACAAGATTAAGGTTTTTATTCAATTTATTTTCTTCTTCAAGGAAGATTTTATAAGAGACAGATTTAGTTATATTAGGTTCCTTTCTCGCTTGATGTACTGCATTTCCGGATTCAAGAAATAATGTAGCCTTAAATATACCATGAACCATAAGATGGTAAATCGCAAGGCTAAAAGCACCTACTCCAACTTCCATAATCATATATCCCATCTGACCAACTGTAGAATATCCAAGAGCTCTCTTAATATCTGGCATTGTAAGCATAATTAAAGACCCTACAATTGCCGTAATAAGACCAAATATGAAGGCTAAATTTAAAGCATATTCTGTATTTAAAAAGATATACGCAAATTTGTTAAGTATAATTCCTCCCACGTTAACAATCCCAGCATGCATCAATGCAGAAACAGGAGTTGGACCTTCCGAAGTGTAAGGTAGCCATATATGGAAAGGAATAACGGCAGATTTTACCATAGCTGCTAAAACCAACAGAATCGCAGACCATTCAAGATCAAAATTACCACTTAACCATATCTCTTTAAGATCAGATAGATAAGGAGTATTATGTTTTGATATTATCATCACCATAGCCAACACAAATAGTAAATCTCCTAATCTATGTAGCCATAAAGTTATACTTCCAAAATATGTAGCCGACTTTGAATCAGATCTAAAAGATATAAGATAGTAAAGAGAAAGACTTAAACCTATCCATGCCATCACAATCAGTAAGAGATGGTTTGCCATAAGCAAAAAGTATATAGAACTGAATATGAAATTTAGTAGTATAAAGAACCTTTTATAACCTACCTCATCCCACATATATTTAGTTGAGTATTTTCTTATCACTATTCCTAATATGGCTACATATAAAGTAAGTATAGAAGACAACCTATCAAAACTGAGTAATAAATTTTCCGAGATTATGGGCTGATTAGTCTTAAACTGTTGATATGTTCCATATATACTTAACCCTACTATTACGAGAGAGAAAAAAATACTTATCTTAGGAATTACCTTTTTAGAGTCTATGAACAGAATTAATGCAGCTATAACTAAGGGGATGAATGGTATCAGAAATACAACACTGCTCATACACTTACCTCTTTATAATATTTTTATTTTTGACTGAATAGATAACTTTCTATTTCCGGAAGCCCTTCAACCTCAAAAGAAGATCTGAGATCCGCATTTATTAATGACAAGAAATCGTTTTTAAGACCGACTACATTTACATTCTTTGATCCTACAAACTCAGGTACGTCAGAATATCCCTTTTTTCTCACAAGATCAAAAACATACCTATTAAGAATATCAACCAACTCCTCATCTATATCTCTTATATGAACTCCCTTAGAGCCTAAAGATAGCAAAGTTGCTATTTCAAAAGGATTTATAACCTCTGAAGTCTCTATAAAAATAGATATATCCTTTAAATCTATACCACTCTCCTTTAAAAAACTTTCCGCAAAAGCTAAAACAAAAGGAAGTGGCATAGACACTCTCGAAGGTAAAACATCTCTATCTGTGAGAACTATATCTCTAAATCCCTCTTTAACAGCTTCTAACATCCTTAAAGTTACTATTTCAAGACCTATCTTTAAATCAGAAATAGGTATACCTTCATATATAGCATCATAAAGTAAGTTTGTTATTCTTTTCTCACTGGTTAAATCCTGAAGCTCAACTATAGCAAAACTTCTCTCTATTGGAACAGTATAAGGAACAACTCTTGCTTTTTCTTTTATAGGCTCAAATTCCGGATAAAGTATAACAGATTTATAAGAAAAACTGTCCAAAGGTTCAATGGAAACATTATGTTTAAAGTATCTATAAGGAGTAAATTTACCATCTAATGATGGAAGGAGCTTATCCTCTTCTAACAAAATTTTAGATTTTAAAATCTCTGCTTGTAATTTGATAGTATCTCTATCAGGATAGTATTGTTTACCCATCTCATCACCTCAAAAATTTTTAATGTAGAGACAAAATATAACTTTTCTTATGAAAAATCTATGATTTACAACTCACCATTTTAAGTTCGTTTAAAAATATTGAAACGAGAATACCTTTATCTACCTTTTGAGGAAACTCTTCAAAAGTATAATTTCCGTAAGTGTAGTTAAAGAGTAAAGGAACGTCAACATCTTTAAATTTCAAAATTCCCTTTGATCTTATCAGATTTTTTGGAAATTTCTTTATAATTTTTATAAATTGATCGTAGGACAAGGCATCATTGGGATAGTAATCTACATTTTTAACATAATCTTTATGGGAATGATCGTCTTTCGTAGCTGATACGTCTCTTGATATTGGAAGATCTATCTCCGTAAATACATACTCAGGAATAAAACCATAGGTTGTGGTTATAAGCTCATACTTGGGAATAAGATACTCTCCGGTAAGAAAATTTTTTAGATTGTATTTTTCTTTTAAAGAAATTATCTCATTTTTTAAAGATTCTATTTTTGATTGTTCCACCAGATCAATTTTATTTAAAACTATTATATTCGCAGAGCCTATCTGGTATTTAAAAACATCATCATCTTTATACTTTTCATAATTTAGGCTGTCTATTAGGCAGATAACACTTTCAACATCGTAACCCAAGGATACCAAGGCAGAGTATATAGGAAATGGCTCAGAGAGTCCGGAAGTTTCTATAAAAAGGTAATCAAAATCATACTTAGATTGTATATCACTTAATACCTTATTAAGCTCATCATATAAAACACAGCAGATACAACCTTCATTTAACTCCACTACTCCCTGATTCTGCAATTCTGCAGAGAAAACTTTACCATCAATACCAACTTCACCAAACTCGTTAACAATAACTAAGACTTTCTTATCTTTAAAAAATTCCTCCATGGCCTTAACCATAGAGGTGGTTTTGCCACTTCCAAGATACCCGGTAAAGATGTATGCCTTCTTATTCACCACTAAACTCTACGCTATCTATCTCTTCTTCAAACTGCTCTATCTGGAATGTAATAAAGTTATAAGCATCATCAACAGTTTTCTCATATAAAGATGGAGATATAACTATAGTCCTCTCTCTAACATCACTTTCTGTTGGAAAATACTTAACCAAGATAGCCGGTTTTTCTACGACATTCCCGTTTTCATCAAAGAAGTTAACTTCAAGTTCCACATCAGGTAAAACAGATGAGTTATCAAGTTTCTGTTGCAACTGTTTTAAAAATTCCACTTTATCCATGGCAGCCTCCTCATAATAAATAAAGGGAGGGAAAACTCCCTTTTAAAATAAATATAGCGTTATTCTGATACAGTTGCCATAACCATCTCTACACAGTTTCTCTTTAAAAGATCACCACAAACATAAACACAGATAGCACAACCTTTACATCTTGCTTGATTAACATAGGCAAAATTTTTCTCTTTTAAAAACATAAGAGTGTTCGGTTCAGGGCAGAATAAAACACACTGGTTACATTTATAAGTAGAACATTTATCTACTTTAGTCTCAGCAACATAATACATACTTATCCTCCTTTATGCTATTACAGTTTCTTGTTCTTCTACCCATCCTTGTTCTTCAGCCATCTTGAAGGCTTCTTTAATAACCATCATATTCTTCTCTAAAAGTTCAACCTTCTTCTTGAATTTTTTCTCAATAGCAGAGTCAAGTGACGCTGTTCCACCGGAAGCTACGAATGTGTTTCCTAAAAATCTCTCTCTAACAGCTTTTTCTATATCCTCTTCAGAAACAAGTTTAGTTATACCAAAGAATAGACCAATCATCGCCATATTTGTTGCAAGCTCCGTTCCCGCTAAATCTAAAGCTATCTTTGTAGCAGGAAACTCTATAACTTTTGTATTTAGGTCTTCAAGAACCTTCCAATCTTCATCTGTAAGAATATCGGCTTCTGTATTTATTATAACCATCCCATTTTCTTTAAGACCAGAATAGAAAGGCATCGTGTAAGATTTTCCGTGAGTTATAACCTGTGGATGGTATATCATTATAACGTTTGGGAAGATAACTTCTCCAACTTCATAGATAGGTTGATCGGAAGCTCTAACGTAAGCTTCTACCGGAGCCATCCTTTTTTCAGAACCAAAGAAAGGAACCAAAGATGCGTACTTCCCAGAGTTTGACATAGCATTTCCTATTATGTGGGCAGAGGTAACAACACCCTGTCCACCTACACCTGCAAGTCTAATGTTATACCTTTTCATTTTTAAGACCTCCTGTCTTCTTTTTAGGGAAAGACCAGGGAACTTTTCATTCCCTGGTTCAATAAACTATTAAACTTTAACTTCCTGTCCTTCTTTATTAGACTCAATTTGTTCAAAGTATGCTTTCACATCATCAGACATCCATTCATAGAATGCAAAGTCTTTCTTCTCCCTATTTCTTGCGTCTTCAAGGACTTTCTCTGTAGGTATAGAGTACTCTATATTACAAGATGTGTAAGCATGGATAAATGTTGGACCAAAATGTCTTGCTGCTATTATAGCTCTCTTAATAGTTTTTGCAAGTCTCTTTGGATTTGTAGGTGCTATTCTTGCAACATACACACATCCTGCAGCTTTTGCAAGCTCAACGGCATTTATTTTGTCAAACTTTTTACCTTTCGGTGCCATCTTTAACTGAACACCCTTAGGTGACATACCACTCTCTTGTCCACCTGTGTTTCCATAAACTTCGTTATCAACCATAATAGTTGTAAATCTCTCTCTTCTGAACCAAGAGTGCATTGTCATTCCGAAACCTATATCCATAAGTCCACCATCACCGGCAACTACAACAACATCTTTAACTTTATCTGGGAATCTTATCTCTAACGCTCTCTTTAGTCCAGATGCTACTGCGTTTGTATCTCCATAGTTTCCGTATATAAACGGAACGGCTGCCTGAGAAAGTTGAAGTCTCGCACATCCTGCTGTACCGATAACAATTGTATCTTCTGGCTTAGGTAGGGAAGCATAAAACACCCTTATGAAGTAAGCCATGAAACATCCGGCACACATAGGGTGCTCTTCGACCAACTCTTTAAATGTTCCAAGCTCTTGTATGTCATAATCTTTACCAAACTGACCATATTTAACTAAATCAACATAGTCCTTTGGCATATAATCTTCAAAACCTGTTGTTATTCTGACATATTCTAAACCCATAATATTTACCTCCTATATATTAAATTAAACTAAAACTTTTCTCTCTTTCTTAACACCAAGTATCTTATAAATCTCGTCCATTATAAGTTCTGTTGGTAATGTCATACCACCATAAACCCTTGGACCGCCAACAACTCTATCGTTGTTTGGTATAGCTGCTTTAACTTCTTTAGCTAACCAACCTGTTATATTGTGTTCAGGGATAACTATACCTTTTGCGTTTTTCAACACTTCTCTTATCTCTTTCTCAGGGAATGGTCTAATAGCCTTAACTTTAACTAAACCTACGTTAAGACCTTCCAATTGGGAGTATCTAACAGCTTCTCTTGCTTGAGCTGCAGCACATCCGGAAGCAACAACAAAAACTTCTGCATCAGGGTTAATAACTTCAATAGGACCACCAAGATATTTATAAATATATTTCATAGCTCTTGTTGTAGATGCCCACACCTCTTGTTGCCATACGGCGTGTATAAGGTAACTCATAAAGTTAGATTTTTGAACTGGGGCATCTCTCTGGATTCTTGCAGGTGGGATTTCGTTATCAGTTGGAGGAACAGGAGCTTTGTATGGGTTTCTTGGAGGTAGTTTCATATCTTCTGGTGTTAAATCTACATAACCCTTAGCGTGAGTCACGAAGAATCCTTCTGTGGCAACTGCAACAGGTACATAAACATCAACCTGCTCAGCTATTGCAAAAGCTGCCAATGTAAAATCAAAAGTGTCCTGTTGATTTTCTGCGTGTAAGACAACTGCTCCACAGTTTAAAAGATATGATATCTCAATGTTGTCTGGCTGGATTGATAACGGTGCGTTAACAACCCTGGTAAGAACTCCCAAAACAGCCGGTATTCTGTGACCTGGCCAAGATGCGATAGCCTCAAGTCCTCTTAGCAATCCAGGTCCTGATGTAGCTGTAAATACTCTCACGCCACCCCTTGCAGCACCTGCTATAGCCGAGAATGCTCCATACTCTTCCTCAGCTCTATAATAATCTTTCAAGTACCCTTGAGCCCATAAGTCTCCAACAAGGTGCATAACTTCTGACTGCGGTGTTATAGGATAAGCTATAGCCATATCAACATTTGCTCTTTTTATAGCCTCAGCCATAGCTTGAGCACCTGTAATAAATTTACGCTCCCTTGGAGCTTCTAATAAAAGATAATCAGTATCTACAACTTTTTGTTCTGGCATGGTTTATACCTCCATTTAATTTAAAATACTACTCTGTATCTGTAACAATCTCACCTTTTTTAGGCATAAGCAAGAATGCATACTCTCCATAATCGTGGAAAGAAACCGTTTCCCAGTTCTCTTTTGGTAGAGATGGATTTGGTGGTGGTAATTTTGGTTCCCACTGTATTCCAAGCTCATTTCTAACCTGGATTAGTATATCCTTGAACTTTCTTATCTTCTCTCCATGGGCATCTCTAAGTGTAACCATAGCATCTTCGTGTCCAAGCTCTCCACATATAGCTATAGTGAAGCAGTTTGTTCCTGCTCTAATCATTCTTAAAGAAAGGTTAGCATAGTGACAGTGAACTCCGACAAATATACAAGCCTCTATTCTGTTATGTAAAATGGTGAGGTTAGGGTGGTTAGGGTTAATCTCAGCTTCTGGATCTATCTTAGGATATTTTGGTCTGTAGTCTGGCATTGGGATTATACGACAGTTAGGAATCTCTTTTGCAAGCTCAAGTATTGCATCAGCTTCTTCAAAAGCTGTTGGACTCCATCCCCAGAGGATTTTAGGACCAGGGAATATTGTAGGATTAGGTTTCGTAAGTAGGGCTTTTGCAGCTTCTCTCATTGCGATTTCTTCGTCAACTTCCTCACCGAAGAGAAGACCTTTATCGGGAGATGATGGAAGATTTGTCCCTTCCATTGCTGCGACTTTCGGTATATAACCTTCTGGACCTGGTACGACTTTCATGATAGACCTCCTATTTGAGTATTTAAACCGTAAAAATAATATAACACTGTTTTATTTTTATAGCAACCTTAAATTACTAAATTGATGACAATATTCATAAAATCACATTCCTTTTAGTATCTTTTCAACAGTTTCACCAATTACAGACGGATTTTTTACTGTAGTGGCACCAGCAGATTCAAGAGCTTTGTATTTTTCGGCTGCTGTTCCCTTTCCACCAGCTATTATGGCTCCAGCATGTCCCATTCTCTTTCCCGGAGGTGCGGTAACACCAGCTATATATGCAACTACCGGCTTTTTTACATAGGATTTTATAAACTCTGCAGCTTCCTCTTCCGCAGTTCCACCTATCTCACCTATCATAACAATTGCCTCTGTTTCAGGATCATCTTGGAACCATTTTAAAACATCTGCAAAAACAGTTCCAGGTATTGGGTCTCCACCTATTCCAACTGCTGTTGATTGTCCTATTCCTCTTGTAGTTAACTGATAAGCAGCCTCATAAGTTAATGTTCCACTTCTTGATACTATTCCAACTTTACCTTTCTTAAATATATGTCCAGGCATGATTCCTATCTTTGCTTCCTCTGGAGTAATAACACCCGGACAGTTAGGTCCTATTAAAACTGTTTCAGGATAATATTTCTTTATATATTGTTTAACCGGAAGCATATCATTCACCGGTATACCTTCAGTTATACAGATAACCGTTTTTATTCCCGCATCTACAGCTTCAAGTATTGCATCTGCTGCAAAAGGTGGTGGAACAAATATTAAAGAGCAGTCTGCTCCAGTTTCTTCAACAGCTTCATTCACTGTATCAAAAACAGGAATACCCTCTACATTCTCCCCCTTTTTTCCAGGAGTTACTCCGGCAACAACCTGTGTTCCGTATGCTTTACATTGAGTTGCATGAAAAGATCCTTCTCTTCCAGTAATTCCTTGAACTACAACTTTAGTATCTTTGTTCACTAATACTGCCATATTTTGCCTCCATTACCATATTTTTGATATATCAACTTTAAAACTACAACTATTTAAACTAAACTCAAACTCACCCTCAAAATCTTCAAAAACTTTTCTGTAAAAACCATCTTTTAAATGAAAAATCTTCACTTTTTTTCTGTTTTCAAAGGGATAAACTAAAATGTAATAACTAACACCTTCTCTTTCATATATCTGTTTTTTTATTTCCTCATCTACCTTAACAGTAGATTCAGATATGACTTCGAATATAATCTCCGGAGTAACTGTAAGTTTAGCTGATAGATTTCTACAACTTACAACTACATCTGGTCTTACAACTGTGTTTTCCGAAATGTAATAATCAATCTCCGGGATAACTTTACAATTTTCACAACCAATAGAGTTTCTTAGAGTGTATATAAGGTTAGATACAAGAAGTTGGTGATAGATAGACGGAGAAGCCAAAGCAAAGGCCACTCCTTCTATAAGCTCCCAATCTCCTTGCCAGTTTTCCCAATCTCTAACCGTATAGTTGGGTATATACTCTATGGGTAGTCCCATAAATTAAGCTCCTTTTGCAGCTTCTACTGCTTTTAATGCTCCTTCCCACATTGTATCTGCTGTAATGAGCGGAAGCCCGGATTCTTGAAGCATCTTTTTACCGAGTTCTACGTTTGTTCCTTCCATTCTAACAATAACCGGTACATTTATAGATACCTCTTTTGCTGCTGTTATGATACCTTCAGCAAGCCTATCACATCTGAGTATTCCACCGAATATGTTTATAAATATAGCTTTTACATTAGGGTCTGAGAGTATGATTTTAAATGCGTTTGCAATCTGTGTTGCATTTGCAGAACCACCAACATCAAGGAAGTTTGCTGGCTCTCCTCCTGCAAGTTTAATTGTATCCATAGTTGACATGGCAAGTCCGGCACCGTTAACCATACAAGCTATATTTCCATCAAGTTTTATGTAATTAAGATTAAATTTCTTAGCCTCAACTTCAAGAGGAGATATCTGGGTAGGATCATCCATCTCCATAATCTCCGGATGTCTGAATAAGCCGTTATCATCAAAATCAACTTTTGCATCTAAGACAACAAGGTTTCCATCTTTCGTTAAAACCAACGGGTTAATCTCAACCATAGAAGCATCAAGTTCTATGTAGAGTTTATACAATGTTGTAAATATAGAAGCAGCTTTGTTAAGTAAATTCTTCGGGAGTCCAAGTTTTAGAGCCAACTCTCTGGCGTGATAACTTCTAAGTCCTATAAATGGTTCTATTACATGGGTGATTATAGCTTCTGGATTTGTTGCAGCAACTTCTTCTATCTCCATTCCTCCAGCTGCAGAAACCATTATTACTGGTTTTGACTTACTTCTATCTAAGGTTATTGCAACGTAATACTCTTTATCTATCTGAGTTCCCTCTTCTATGTAAAGCCTACTTACAGGTAGTCCCTCTGGACCTGTTTGGAATGTTGCAAGTTTTTTACCAAGTAAATCAGATGCTATCTGCTGAACTTCTTCTATAGATTTTGCAAGTTTTACTCCTCCGGCTTTTCCTCTTCCTCCGGAGTGTATCTGAGCTTTTACTACAACTGGCCATGTTCCGAGTTGTTCTGCTGCTTCCACAGCTTCCTTTACATCAAAGGCAGGATATCCTCTTGGAACAGGTAAACCATACTTTCTGAAAATTTCTTTTGCCTGATGTTCGTGAACTTTCATCTAAAACCTCCTTAAACTACTAATTTTCTATACTTTTTCTGGCCTTCTTCAAAAACATCTCCACCGTATATATCATTTGCAACAATAACCGGAAAGTCCTCAAAATAGAGTTTTCTTATTGCTTCCGGACCTAAATCTTCATAAGCTACCATCTCAACTTTTGTTATATGTTTTGACAAAAGAGCTGCTGTTCCACCATAAGCAGCAAAATAAACAGCTTTATACTTTTTTAGAGCTTCTTTAACTTCAGGACCTCTCCATCCCTTACCTATGGTTCCTTTTAAACCAAGTTCAAGAAGTTTTGGTGTGTATTTATCCATTCTGTATGCAGTTGTCGGACCTGCAGAACCTATAACCTGTCCTGGTTTTGCAGGTGTAGGTCCAACATAGTATATAACTTGACCCTTTACATCAAAAGGTAGTTGTCCTGTTTTTTCATACTCTTCTAACATCCTTTTATGAGCAGCATCTCTTGCAGTATATACCCAACCGGAAATAAGTACTTTATCTCCTGCTCTTAGAGTTTCTATAACATCGTCAGTTAAAGGTGTTATTATCTTCTTTGCTTCTACCATAGCCTACTCCTAAATTTCTATCTCTTTATGTCTTGCTGCATGACACTGTATATTTACTGCAACTGGAAGTGATGCTATATGGCAAGGTGCTATCTCTATCTTTATATCTATAGCCGTCGTAGTTCCACCAAAACCGAGAGGTCCAACTCCAAGCTGATTTGCAAGTTCTAAAAGTTCTTCTTCCAATTTTGCAATTCTTGGATCTGGATGTCTCTCTCCTATATGTCTAAATAGGGCTTTTTTCGCTAAAACAGCCGAGTAATCAAAAGTCCCACCTATACCAACTCCTACTGTAAAAGGAGGACAGGCATTTGGACCAGCATTTGCTATTGATTGTAAGATAAATTTCTTCACTCCTTCAATTCCATCAGCAGGTTTTAACATAGCCTGTTTTGATTGATTTTCAGATCCGCCACCTTTAGCAGCAAACATTATCTTTATCTTATCTCCAGGAACTATATCAAAATATATTAAAGCCGGAGTGTTATCTCCTGTATTCTTTCTATCAAATAAAGGATCATAAGCAAGAGAAGCTCTCAGATAACCTTCTTTTGTTGCCTGTCTGACTCCTTCATTTATAGCATCTCTCAAACTTCCACCTACTACTCTAACATCCTGTCCAACCTCTACAAAGAAAACCGGATAACCAGTGTCTTGACAGTAAGCCACTTGCTCTTTCTCGGCAACTTCTGCATTTTGAATAATCTCCTGGAGTATCTCCCTTCCTAATGGAGATTCTTCTCTATTTACAGAAAGTTTAATGGCTTGGATAAAATCTTCAGGCAGTTTATACTCTGCGTCCATAACCATCTCTTTAACTGCTTTTACTATATCGTTATAATGAATCTCTCTCAACTTTCTCACTCCAAATTTTTTATATTAATTTTAACTCTTTTATTCTCTCTATACCTTCTTTAACTGATTTAACAGACTTTTCCCACATAGCCTTCTCTTCTTCTGAAAGTTTTATCTTTATAAGCTCTTCCCATCCGTGAGCTCCGACTTTAACAGGGAGTCCTACACACACATCGTAAGCTTCATAAAATCTTGCATCTTCTCCTTCTAAATAAACAGAGCAGGGCATAACTTTTTTCTTATCTTTGAGGATAGATTCAACCATCTCAACTACAGAAGCACCTGGAGCGTGGTATGCAGAAGTTCCCATAAGATTAACTATCTCTCCACCACCGAATTTAGTTCTGTTTACAAGCTCTTCTAACTTCTCTTTTGTAAAAAGCTCTCTTAAAGGTGTCCCACCTACATTTGAGACAGATAACAGAGGAACCATCTCATCTCCATGTCCACCGATAACAAAGCAGTTTATATTTGATATAGAAACTTTTAGTTCTTGAGATATGAATGTTTTAAATCTTGCAGTATCAAGGACTCCTGCCATACCCATAACTTTATTTTTTGGAAATCCGGTTATTTTAAGTGTAGCATATGTCAAAACATCTACTGGATTTGATACAACAATTACAACAGCGTTTGGAGCATAGAGTGCTATCCTTTCTGAAACTGTTCTTATAATATTAACATTTGCAGATAAGAGATCATCTCTACTCATACCAGGTCTTCTTGGAAATCCGGCAGTTATAACCACTATATCAGAATCTTTTAAAGGCTCGTATCCTTGACCATCAGCAGTAACGGTATAACCTTTTACATCTACATCAACACCAATGGCAGCAGTCATCTGTTTTATATCAAGGGCTTTTCCTTTTACAACTTCAAAAATCTTATCTTCTGTCTTCTTTGCTAAATCAAAAAGGTTAACATTTGCAAGTTCCCTAATTGCTATAAGATTTGCAACGTGTTCTCCGACATTCCCTGCCCCTATAATAGATACAGTTGGTCTTTTATACTCACCCATTGAAGCCTCCTGACTGTAAAATGTAGATATTAGGATAAAACAATATTATAAATTTGTCAATAAAACAGCGTTTGATTTTGAAATGGGAATAAAAAAAGAAAAAGCCGGGATAAACCCGGCAGATAATATTAACAACAGGAGGTTTCGCAGCAGCAGGACTTAGAATCTGTAAGATACATTTGCGTATATAAATCTTCCCGGTTCAGGAATTTTTACAGGATTTCCTGAAACAGATATACCTCTAAACGGATCTCTTACATAGGAAAGATAGTTGTAGTAAAGTCTGTCAAAGAGGTTGTCTACTCCAACACCTACAAAAAGTTTGTTTCCATAAGTATATCCAGCTTTAACATTCATTATAAAGTAGGAAGGTGTTTCAAATTCTTTTAAGTCTGTGTCAACATTTGACTGTTTTGCCTGATATATACCTTCAACTAATCCGTAAAATTTACCATCATCGTATCTAACTGCCAATCTTGTTTTTAGAGGTGGTATCTCCGCAAGGTCACTATCTTTATACTGACCACTGTCTTTTTTACCTCTCTGATAAGCCACTCCACCTTCCAATGATATCTTTTCATTAAATCCATAGAAAAGATTTAAATCTGCTCCGTAAATGTGGGCATCTATATTTTGATAAGTTGTACATGTGGTGTTTCCCGTGCCGATACAATTTGCTCCTGCCTGATACTGTCTAAGATAGATAAAATCTGTCAGATCACTGTAAAAGATGTTAGCTCTTATTCCAAGATTATTAAATGGATAAAACTCTCCACCTAAATCAACTTCATTATTTTTTGTAGGTTTTAAGTTAGGATTACCATACCATGGAGCAGAACCACTTAAAGCAATCCATCTCTCTATTGGATCTGGAACTCTTACACTGTGTCCAAAGCCTATATAAAGATTGTTCTTCTTATCTATGTTATACTTAGCCAAGAGATATCCAGAAGGATAACTGTCTGTTTTAGAAAAGTTTGTCAACAATCGGTTTGTGATAAAATCTTCATTTTTCCCTGATATTGCATTTTTATCTGCCTCTGAATCTGTGTAATCAAATCTTAATCCAGCAGATAGAGTCCATCTTTGTATATCTTTTACACCTTTAACAAAAAATCCCACATTCTTTATATCAACATCAGGAATCATTCCAAAGTTTTTGTTCATACCTCCCATCTGTACGTTATCAGCTTTCCAATTTCTCAAGTAGTAATCAACTCCAAAAGTAGTATCTACAGATGCTATATTTATATCTTTTGAAAGTTTAACACCATACATTTTTGATTCAGCGTAAGTTTTCATACTGTAAGGTAAATTTCCAGAAGTAGTTCTGAATGTGTCTCTCATATCATGTTTTACTTCATTGTAGTAAGCAGAGAGTTTTAATCCTATGTCTTTTAAGGAAAAATCTGCATTAAATCTGTTTGTTCTATCATAGAGAGCATCCATTTTTAAAGCTGGATATAGGACATTTCTTGCATTTTCAAAAGCATAGGAAAGTTTTAACTCGGTATTATTATTTGGAGTTATCAAAACTTTAGACCAAATTCTGTCTATATTAAAGGCTTTATCGTTGATATATTGAGGTTTGTATCTACCTAATCCCATAGGAGTGGAATAAACAGCATACTCTGTTACCTTTTTACCTTCACCACTTTCGTAAGGTTTTGAGTATTGGTTAGAGGCACCAACCAAAACTTTAACAAACTTATTTCCTACATTACCTTGAATATATCCGGTTCTGTAATCAAAACTTCCGTAGGTACCACCAATTTCTCCCCCAACTCCTTCCTTAGGGTCCTTAGTTTTAACATTAACAACAGCAGCAAGTGAGCCAGCATTTTCCACATCAAAAGGTCCCTCTTTTATCTGTATACTCTCTATCTGAGGTGATGAAACATGAAAAGAAGCCGGATCCATCCTATTTGGACAAGCACCGTATATTTTTGAACCATCTATTAGGACATTGATATTGTCCCTCATAAATCCTCTGATATTTATATCGTTTGCAGTTGAGGCTTTTCTCATAAAGTTTATCTCTGGATATATTCCTGATAGTATCTCTCCTAAATCTATCTGTCTTGTGATTTTCACATCTTCTTGGGTTGTCTCTTTTTTTGTAACTTCTTCTTTTTTCTGTTTCTCTTCAACAGTTAACTTTTCAACCCTGATAACATCTTGAGCATTGGCAAAATTAACAGCAATTGTAGTAAGAATCGTAAAGCTGGCAAGTTTCTTCATAGTTCAACCTCCGTTTGTTAAATTTTATGTTAATATAATATTATACTTTAATGTTAAAATCAAACCACTTTTTAACAATTTGATGAAAATCATAAAACTAAATAAATATTTTTGATGTTTTGATGTATAATATACCTATGATACGTTGAGTGAGAAATTAATGCCATAATTAAACCTCACAGTACCTGAAAAAG
>JBBFMH010000021.1:0-16106 GCA_037478615.1 Hydrogenothermaceae bacterium | reverse complement strand
CGATAAGGGAAGGTGGAAGAACTGTAGGTGCTGGTGTAGTTACTAAAATACTTGATTAAGAGGATAAGATATGAGAGAGATAATTACCTTAGCTTGTACGGAGTGTAAGAGAAAAAATTACACCACTACTAAGAATAAGAGAAAGCATCCTGATAGATTAGAGCTTAAGAAATACTGTAAATTCTGTAAAAAGCATACTCTCCATAGAGAGATTAAGTAGTTTGCTATGCGGGGTAGTAGCTCAATTGGCAGAGCAGCGGACTCCAAATCCGCAGGTTGAGGGTTCGAGTCCTTCCTGCCCCGCCTTAAAAGGTGTAAGATGGTAAAGTATATAAATTTTTTAAAAGAAGTTTATGGAGAGCTTAAAAAGGTAGTTTGGCCCTCCAAAGAGCTTGTAAGAACGGCAACTATTGCTGTTGTTGTTTTCACTTTATTGGTTGCTGTTTATCTTTGGGGTCTTGATATAATTTTTTCTAAACTTATTACCTTAATTATAGAGAGGTAAAAATTTAATGGCTGAAGAAAAAGAGGTTTTAACTGAAGAAAACACAGTCCAGTCTCAAGAGGAGACTAAGGAAGAGAAAAGGTGGTATGCTCTTTATACTCAGTCTAATCTTGAGATAAGGGCAAAAGAGAATTTTATAAAGAATCTTCAGCTTAATAATCTCTCTCATCTTGTAGATGAGGTTATTGTTCCTGCAGAAGAGAAAGTGGTTATTAAGTCTCAAGGTAAAGAGAGATACAGATTATCTTTGAAAGGTTTTAATAGGGAGATAGAAGTTCAAGGTAAAAAGGGTATCACAAAGTTTGCTATTGAAGATGGTTCTGTTAGAGTTGTGGAAAGTGTGGAAGGTGATGAAGCCTGTGTTTCTCACAGTCCAATCTCAAAACCTGGACAAAAGATAACCTGTAAGGAAAATAAGACTGAAGCCAAGATAGTTTTGGAAAATAAGATATTCCCTGGTTATATACTTATAAAGGCTAAGCTTACGGATGATTTAATAGATCTTGTTAAAAAGACACCTTTCTTAACAGGTTTTGTTAGTGCGGGAGGTATGCCTGTCCCTCTAAAGGAGTCTGACGTTATGAAAGTGTTGGGACAGATACAGAAAGGTGCTCCGAAAGTTAAAAAGTTATTGTTTACAAAAGGTGATAACATACGAGTTATCCAAGGTCCGTTTATGAACTTTACAGGAGTGGTAGAGGAAGTATTCCCTGACAAAGAGAAACTTATAGCTTTAATAACTATATTTGGAAGAGCGACACCGGTTGAACTTGAATTCTCCCAGGTGGAGAAGATTTAGCTTGCCGGTTCAATCAGGTAGTTTTTAGGCAAGGAAGAATTCAAGGAGGTGTAATTTATGGCAAAGAAAGTGACAGCACAAGTTGAGCTGATGATTCCGGCTCAACAGGCAGCCCCATCACCACCAATTGGACCAGCTCTCGGTCAGCATGGTGTTAACATTATGGAGTTCGTAAAGAGCTTCAATGCCGCAACGGCAAATATGAAGCCTGGAACCATAGTCCCAGTAGTTATAACTATCTACTCTGACAGGTCTTTCACATTTATCCTTAAAACCCCACCTGCATCATACCTTCTCAAAGAGGCGGCAGGTATCAAAACAGGTTCCGGAGATCCGAAGAGGAACAAAGTTGGTAAGATAACTGTTGCTCAGCTTAAAGAGATTGCTCAAATGAAGCTTAAAGATCTCAATACAGAGGATATTGAGAAGGCTATGAAAACTATAGCAGGAACAGCCAGAAGTATGGGCATAGAAATAGAAGGATATAAGGGGTGATAGAGATGGCAAAGAGAGGAAAGAAATATCTTCAAGCTTTGAAACTGTTAGATCCAAATAAAGTGTACTCCTTAGATGAAGCTATTGCAAAACTCAAGGAAGTTGCAAATGTCACTCAGAGAAAGTTTGATGAGACTACTGAGATAGCTTTTAGACTTGGCGTTGATCCTAAATATGCTGACCAGATGGTTAGAGGCTCAGTTGTGTTGCCTCATGGACTTGGAAAGGAACAGAAAGTTTTAGTTATAGCCCAAGGTGAGAAGTTAAAGGAAGCTGAGGATGCAGGTGCAGATTACGCAGGTGGCGAAGAGCTTATCAACAAAATAGCTAACGAAAACTGGATAGATTTTGATGTTGTTATAGCTACTCCAGATATGATGCCTAAACTTGCTAAACTCGGTAAAATCTTGGGTCCGAGAGGTTTAATGCCAAACCCTAAGGTTGGAACTGTTACAACTGATGTGAAGAAGGCAGTTACAGAAGCAAAGAAAGGTAGAGTTGAGTTTAAAGTTGATAAAACTGGAAATCTGCATGTTCCCGTAGGAAAGATAAGTTTTGATAACGAAAAGCTTAGAGAAAACGTGCTTGCTGTCATAGATGCTGTTGTCAAGGCGAAGCCTACCGGTGCAAAAGGACAGTATATAAAGAATGTTGTTCTTAAGACAACAATGAGTCCTTCTGTTAAATTAGATCTAAAATCTTTAGAAACCAAAGCAGCATAAGAGAGGAGATGAGAGATGACTGCGGTAGTAGAAAGAAAGGCAATACAGGAAAAAGCTAAACTTGTTTCAGAGTTAAAGGAAAAATTTGAGAAAGCTGGGGTTGTTATACTTCTGGATTATAAAAAGATTGATGCAAACTCGGTAGCTGCTTTTAGAAAGAGCTTGAAAAATGCCAATGCAGAGATGAAAGTTGTTAAAAATACCTTACTTTACAGGGCTTGCTCTGGAACAGAACTTTATGATAAAATAGATATTTTCAAAGGACAGACTGCTGTAATTTTTGGTTACGGTGATTTAGTAGAACCTGCAAAGTTATTAAAAGAGTTTTTAAAGGGTAAAGAAGAGGCTAAAGTAAAAGGTGGATTGGTTGAAGGTGTTTATGCTGACGCTGCTAAGATTGATTACCTTGCGTCTCTACCGAGCAAGGAAGTTCTTGTTGCTCAGCTTCTTGCTGTACTGCAAGCACCTATTACTAATCTTGTTAGGGTGCTTAATGCATTACCACAGAAAACAGTGTTAGTTTTAGATGCTATTAGAAAAGAGAAAGAGAAACAGGGTTAAAAAATTTAAAAATACTTTATAGGAGGTTTTTATAAGATGGCAACAATTACAAGAGAAGAGATTAAAGAAGCAATCAAGGCTATGACAGTCCTTGAACTTGCACAACTTGTTAAAGATTTAGAAGAGGAGTTCGGTGTATCTGCTGCTGCAATGGTAGCTGCTGCACCTGCTGCTGGCGGAGCTGCTGCTGCACCTGCTGCTGAAGAGAAAACTGAATTTGATGTAATCCTTGCAAACCCTGGAGCTAACAAGATAAACGTAATTAAAGTTGTTAGAGAGATCACAGGCCTTGGGTTAAAAGAAGCTAAGGATCTCGTTGATGGTGCTCCAAAACCAGTTAAAGAGGGAGTTTCTAAGGAAGAAGCTGAATCTATCAAGAAAAAATTAGAAGAAGCTGGAGCTACTGTAGAAATAAAGTAATTTGCTAAGAATATATAGAAATAAAGACTTTTTATACGGTTTAAAAAAGAGGTAGATTACCTTAAGCGGTAGTCTACCTTTATTTGTTTTATATCAATTTTCAGTTTTGTATAAATCCAAAACAAAGGTGGTGCAAGGATGAGAACAATTAAAAATCTACAAAATAATCCTTTCAGGAAAGTTCTTTCAAATAGAAGAGAGGTAATCCCACCCCCTGATTTACTTTCAGTTCAAAAAGAATCTTTTGAGAACTTCGTTCAATTTAACATACATCCGTTAAAGAGAGACCCATCAAAGGGACTTGAAAACCTCTTAAGAACATCTTTTCCTTTTGTAGACCCTAATGAGCAACTGGAAATTAGATATGTGGGTTATGAGATTGGGGATTGGGAGTGTGGAAAATGTAAGAAATCTCTTCCAGATGATGTTTTAGGAGGACCGGGAGTAAGTTGTCCTCACTGTGGTAGTCCCCTTATATACAAAGAGAAAATAACAGTTGAAGAGTGTAAGTATAAAGGACTAACTTATGGTGCACCTCTTAGGGTTTTATTGGAACTTATTGTAAATCAAACAGACCCTAAAACAGGGGAAGTGGTTCCTAAGACTATTAAAAGACAAAAGATATACTTCGGAGAGATTCCACTTCTAACTGATTATGCATATTTTATGATAAACGGAAGTGAAAGGGTAATAGTTTCTCAGCTTATAAGGTCATCTGGTCTATTTTTCTCTGCAAAAGAAGAGAAATCAAAGGATATCATAACTAAGATAAACTACGAAGGAAGTATAATTCCGGAGAAAGGGTCAAGGGTTGAAGTTCAGTATGCAACGAATGCTGAGATCTTTTACGCAAAGATAGATAGAAGGAAGATACTTGGAACTACACTTTTAAGGGCTTTCGGTTGTGACTCAGCTTACAGCATACTTAAAAACTTTTACGGACAAGTAGAAAGATATAAGGTGGAAGGTTCTTCTCTATTAGATGAAAAGGGATTAAATGTAGATTTAGATAGTCTCACAAATAAAGATATATTTGTAACAATTGTATTTGAGGAAACGTCAGAAAAGGGTCAACCTGTTCCTGTTAGACAGGAAAAGTATGTGACTGTTGATCAGCTTGAAAAGTTGATAAACGATGACAGATTCAGAGTTGAAGAGGTTGTTGCAGTTGATCCTCAAGTTTCAAATAAATCTCCTTACCAGAGAGTCTTAATCGAGACATTAAAGAAAGATGAAGTTAAAATAAATGCCATTTACACATTTAGAGATGCTGCTTTAGTAGATATATACAAAAAGATGAGACCTACAGATACGGCAGTTCTTGACCCTAAGGCTTTTATGAAGAGGGCAAGAGAGCTGTTTGAAAATATGTTCCTTGATTATCAAAAGTACGACTTATCAAGGGTTGGTAGGGTAAAGATAAACGCTAAGGTTCATAATGTTCCTAAAACTATTAAACCTATGGACCTTGAAGAGCTGTTTGAAAAGTATCCTCCTCTTGCTTTAGCTGAAAACGTGAAAATTGGCAAGGAAGTTATCAAAGAAGGTACAAAAATAGATGCCTCGTTAATTTCTAAACTGAAAGAGCATAAATTTAAGGAGATCAAAGTAAAAGAGTATCTCGATGAAGAGGCAAGAACACTTCAAAAAGCTGATATTATAGCAATAGTTAAGTACCTATTGGAGTTAAGATACGGCAAGAAAAATCTAGACGACATAGCACATCTTGGTAACAGAAGGGTCAGACCTGTTGGAGAGCTTCTTGAAGTTCAGGCGAGAACTGGTATAGCAAAAATGCAGAAAGCTTTTAGGGACAGGGTTGCTACCGTTGATATAGAAGATCCTAACTTAAAGCCTAGTGATGTTGTAAATCCAAGATACTTGACAACCTCTATTTTAGAGTTCCTAAAAGGTGGTCAGCTTTCTCAATTTATGGACCAGACAAATCCTCTGTCAGAGTTGACTCATAAGAGAAGGCTTTCTGCTCTTGGTCCCGGAGGTTTAACGAGAGATAGTGCAAAGTTTGAGATAAGGGACGTTCATCCTTCCCACTACGGTAGGGTCTGTCCTATAGAGACTCCGGAAGGTCAGAACATAGGACTTATATCTTCTATGACTGTTTATGCCAGGATAAATGAGTTTGGATTCTTGGTATCTCCATACAGAAAAGTTGAGAATGGTGTCGTTACAGATCAGATTGAATACCTTACAGCATATGATGAAGAGAAATATGTTATAGCTCAGGCAAACGCTGAGATAGATGAAAATGGAAGATTTATATCAGATAGAGTTCTTGCAAGAGCTTACGGTGATATAAGACTTGTTGACCCTAAAGAGATACACTTCATGGACGTATCACCTAAACAGGTAGTTTCTGCATCTGCTTCTTTGATACCTTTCTTGGAACATGATGATGCTAACAGGGCTCTTATGGGTTCTAACATGCAACGTCAGGCAGTTCCTCTCATAAAAACTGAGTATCCTCTCGTTGGAACTGGTATGGAAGTTAAGATAGCGAAGGACAGTGGTGCTGTTGTTGTTGCTAAGAGAGGTGGAACTGTAGTTAAAGTTGATGGTAGGTCTATAACCATAAAGGTAAATGAAGATGAAATCAATCCTAATGACCCTCTCGATATAGGTATGGATATTTACGAACTTGTTAAATTTAAAGGTTCAAACCAGGCAACCTGTATGAATCAGAGACCTCTCGTAAAAGTCGGTGATACTGTAGAAAGAGGGGCTGTAATAGCAGATGGAACATCTACCTATAAAGGAGAACTTGCCTTAGGGAAGAACATCCTTGTGGCCTTTATGCCATGGAGAGGATATAACTTTGAGGACGCTATCGTTATATCAGAGAGATTGGTTAAAGATGATGTATTCACTTCTATACATATAGAAGAGTTTGAAGTAGAGGCAAGAGAAACAAAACTCGGTTCGGAAGAGATTACGAGACATATCACAGGCATTCCGGAAAGGATGCTTGCAAATCTTGATGAACACGGTATAGTTAGAGTTGGAGCTTATGTAAAACCAGGAGACATACTTGTTGGAAAGGTTACTCCTAAAGGTGAAACAGCTCAAACTCCGGAAGAAAAGCTTCTATACGCTATATTTGGTGAAAAAGCCAGTGATGTCAAAGATACCTCTCTAAGGGTTCCCGTTGGCGTAGAAGGTATAGTTGTTGATGTTCAAGTTTTTGCAAGGAAGAAGAAGAAGGATAAAAAAGATAGAAAGGACAAGTACCTGGACACCCTTGCTCAGAAGGAGATAGAAACTCTAAACAGAGAGTTAGAGGAGAAGAAGAAGTTCATCTTAGATAGGAGAGATTCTCAGCTTAGGGATATCCTTATTGGTAAAAAAGTATCAAGGGATATCAGGGTTGCTGGAGAAGTTGTTGTCTCTGAAGGAGACGTTATAACTTCGGATAATTTTGATAAAGCTGTTAAAGTTATAGTGGTAAATCCATCTAACTTTATATCTGACAAGAAGGTTGTAAAAGAAGTTGAATCTATCATAGAGAAAGCAAAAACTCAGATAGAGCTGTGGGAAAATATATACCAAAAGAGAAAAGAGGCTGTTGAAGAAGGTGCAGACCTAAAGCCCGGAGTAAATGAACTTGTAAAAGTTTATATAGCTCAGAAGAGAAAGATACAGGTCGGTGATAAAATGGCTGGTAGACACGGTAATAAAGGTGTTATATCCGTTGTTCTACCTGTTGAAGATATGCCTTTCCTTGAGGATGGAACTCCGGTTGACATAGTTTTAAACCCTCTCGGTGTTCCTTCCCGTATGAACGTAGGTCAGATACTTGAAACCCATCTTGGACTTGCAGCAAAGAAACTTGGAGAGCTTTTAGGTAAGGAGATTGAGAAGTTAAGAGACAGGGAGAAGATAACTGAGGCTATACTTAAATACTACTCCATTGCTAACGACGTTGAAGACCCTATGGTTTCTAAGATTAGAGAAAGTAATCTTAAAGAACTTGAGGCCTTTCTAAGAGACCTTGACGATGAGAGGTTTTATGACTTTGTTAAAGATCTCGTGAAAATAGGTATTCCTATAGAGACCGCTATATTTGAAAGTGCTTCTGAAGAAGATATAAAGAAACTTCTCAATGCTGCTGGAATAAAGGATACAGGAAAGGTTAAACTTATAGACGGAAGAACTGGAGAGCCATTTGATATGGAAGTTACCGTAGGATATATGTACATGTTAAAGCTTATACATATGGTTGATGATAAGATACACGCCCGTTCAACAGGTCCTTACTCTCTCATCACACAACAGCCTCTTGGTGGTAGAGCTCAGTTTGGAGGTCAGAGATTCGGAGAGATGGAAGTTTGGGCATTGGAAGCTCATGGTGCTGCCTATACACTTAGAGAGATGCTGACGGTTAAATCTGACGATATAGAAGGTAGAAAGAAGGTTTATGAGGCAATCATTAAAGGTAGACATTACTACGATATAGGAGTTCCGGAGTCCTTTAAAGTTCTTGTTAGAGAGCTTAAAGCCCTTGGTTTAAATGTTGAGTGTTTAGTTGATGGTGAAGCTATGGCTTGTGACTCATCCGAAGACCAGAAGAAGGAATCTCAGTTTAAGATTCAATAACTCAGTGGTAGCCTTAGGGCTACCTTTGTTTAACAAAAAAGGAGGTTTTAAACCTTGGAAGCGATAGAAAGAAAAGAAGAGATGAGATTTGATGCAATTAAGTTGTCTTTGGCTTCTCCGGAAATTATAAGAAGCTGGTCAAGAGGTGAGATAAAGAAGCCCGAAACCTTAAACTACAGAACTTTGAAACCGGAGAAAGATGGACTCTTCGATGCGAGGATATTTGGACCTATAAAAGATTATGAATGTCTCTGTGGAAAGTATAAGAAAAAGAAGTATGAAGGAACTATATGTGATAGATGTGGTGTTGAAGTAACAAGGTCTGATGTAAGGAGAGAGAGATTTGGTCATATTGAGCTTGCTTCTCCCGTAGTCCATATATGGTATCTAAAATCAACACCTTCCAAAATAGGAACTCTTTTGGATCTCACTTCAAGGGATATAGAGAGAGTTGTTTACTTTGAGTCTTATCTTATAGTTGAACATCCAGATGAGGATGAGGAAGAAACTTTCAAAAAAGACCAAAAAGCCCTTCCTCTACTTGAAGGTGGTCTCACCAAATTTGTAAAACTACATGTTATTTCTGAAGAGGAGTTTCAAGATAGAGAGTATGAGTTTACCAACAGTGAAAAATATGAATACGGTATGGGTGCAGAAAAGATAAAGGATATCCTCTCCAGGATAGATATAGAGGTTCTTGTTAAAAAGTTAAAAGAGGAGTTACACGGATATGCTGCATCTTTTGATGATCTTACACCTTCTTTTAAAATAACCTATCCTAAGATATATCACAAGGCAGTTTTAGAGATAGCTAAAAAGTTTGCAGAAGTAGGTATTAAGTTTGGAGATGTTGAAGCTGCTGAAAAAGAGATAGATGCAGTTTTAGGACTTGGATACAAAGTTGTTTTAGAGTCCGTTGGAAGTTATAAGTTAGGTCAACTTTTACATCCTGACCAGGAAGTTGAAGAAGGTGTAGAAGCTTTAACAGGACCTCAAGCTCTCGAAAAACTTTATAAAAAATACAGAGAAATAAGACCTGATATGCCTATATTTGAGGTTGTAAAAGAGTCTGTAAGGAACGTGATCCTCAAGGAAGGTTTAGATTCAAGACTTAAAAAACTGATAAGAAGACTTAGACTTGCAGAAGCATTTTTACACTCTGATAATAAGCCAGAATGGATGGTTCTTGAAGTACTTCCTGTTATACCTCCAGATTTAAGACCTCTCATACCACTTGATGGTGGAAGATTTGCAACTTCTGATTTAAACGATCTATATAGAAGGGTTATAAATAGAAATAACAGATTGAAGAGACTTATAGAGCTTGATGCTCCTGAGATAATTATAAGAAACGAAAAGAGAATGCTCCAGGAAGCGGTAGATGCTCTTATAGATAACGGAAGAAGGGGAAGAATAGTTACCCAGAATAACAGACCTTTAAAATCCCTCTCTGACTCTTTAAGAGGAAAGCAGGGAAGATTCAGACAGAACCTTCTCGGTAAGAGGGTTGATTACTCCGGACGTTCTGTTATCGTTGTTGGGCCTGAACTTCAGATGCATGAATGTGGTCTTCCAAAACAGATGGCTTTAGAGCTGTTTAAACCTTTTGTTTATAGAAGACTTGAAGAGAAAGGTTATGCAACTTCTATAAAGATGGCAAAAAGACTTGTTGAAGAAAAGGCTCCTGAAGTCTGGGAATGTTTAGAAGAGGTGGTAAAACAGCATCCAGTCCTTCTCAACAGAGCACCTACACTTCATAGGATGTCTGTACAGGCTTTTGAGCCTAAGCTTGTAGAAGGAAAAGCCATAAAACTACACCCTCTTGTATGTCCTCCGTTTAACGCAGACTTTGACGGAGACCAAATGGCTGTTCACGTTCCTCTCTCCGTAGAGGCACAGCTTGAGTCGTATGTGTTAATGCTTTCTACTCAAAATATACTATCTCCGGCTCACGGAAAACCTGTAACTATGCCTTCCCAGGATATTATTCTCGGTGTTCATTACCTTTCTCAGGAGATAGATGGAGCAAAAGGCGAAGGAAAAATATTTGCATCTGCAGAAGAGGCTAAACTTGCATACGACCTTGGTAAGATAGATATACATGCTAAGATAAAGGTAAAAGTAAAAGGAAAGGTTTATCAGACAACAGTTGGAAGAGTTATCCTTAATGAGATATTCCCTCCAGAGTATAAATTTGTAAACGAAGTTTTAGATAAGAAGAAGATATCTAAGATTATCTCAGAGATATACGAAAATTTTGGTAACGAAGTAGCTGCCCAGACTTTAGACAAGATTAAGGAGATTGGATACAGGTATGCAACAAAAGCGGCAGTTTCTATATCTGTATCAGACCTTGTTATACCGAAACAAAAGTCGAACATTTTGGATAAAGCTGTAAAAGAAGCCGAGGTTGTATGGCAACAGTATGTTGATGGTGTGATAACTAAAGGTGAGAGACACAACAAGATAATCGATATATGGTCTCAAGCAACCAACGAAGTTGCAAAGTACATGTTTAACGAGATAGAGAAACAGGAAAGAGTGGAAAACGGTAAAAGATTTCCTGGATACTTTAACCCTGTTTATATGATGGCAGCTTCCGGAGCAAGAGGTAGCAAAGACCAGATAAGACAGCTTGCAGCTATGCGTGGTCTGATGGCAAAGCACTCCGGGGAGTTTATAGAGACACCTATCCGATCCAACTTCAGAGAAGGGTTATCAGTAGTTGAGTACTTCATATCTACTTATGGAGCAAGGAAAGGTCTTGCAGACACAGCTTTAAAAACGGCAGTTGCAGGTTATCTTACAAGAAGACTTGCAGATGTTGCTCAGGATGTTATAATCACAGCAGAGGATTGTGGAACTGTAAAAGGCATAACAGTTGGGGCTATAATAGAAAGTGGTGAGATAATAGTCCCTCTCAGAGATAGAATTGTAGGAAGGTATGCTGCAGAAGACATATATGATCCATACTCAAACGAACTTATAGTTGCAGCAGGAAACGAGATAGATGAGAAGATAGCTTCAGATATAGAGAAAGCAGGTATAGAGAGGGTTAAGATAAGGTC
Source organism: Hydrogenothermaceae bacterium (assembly GCA_037478615.1). Classification (GTDB taxonomy): domain Bacteria; phylum Aquificota; class Aquificia; order Aquificales; family Hydrogenothermaceae; genus JAOABC01. The sequence goes on along the minus strand of JBBFMH010000021.1, from coordinate 4,925 downwards.
TGCTCTAACCTGTGAGATGAAGCAGGGAGTCTGTGCAAAATGTTACGGTAGAGACCTGGCACAGAAGAAGTTGGTCGATATAGGAGAAGCGGTAGGAATTATAGCAGCTCAGTCAATTGGTGAGCCAGGAACACAGCTTACCATGAGAACATTCCACATCGGTGGTGCTGCAACTGCAAAAGCTGCTCAAACACAACATGTTGCTTCAGAAGCTGGAGTGGTTAAACTACTGAATGTAAAAACTGTAAAAGATAAAAATGGTAGAGAACTTATAGTCAATAGAGAAGGTTCTATAAAGATAGTTGATTCTGAAGGTAAAACTTTAGAGAGATTCCCTGCACCTTACGGAGCTGTTCTGTATGTTAAAGACGGTCAAAATGTGAAAGAGGGAGATGTCCTTGCTGAATGGGAACCTTTCAGTGATCCTATAATTGCTGAGAAAGGTGGAACAGTAGAGTTTAGAGATGTTATACTCGATGTGACACTTAAAGAAGAACTTGATAAAATAACCGGAAAAACAACTTACACCATAACATTCCTAAGACCTAAAGATGCACAGCTTCACACTCCAAGGATGGTGATAAAAGGAGACGATGGAAAAGAGTATGTGTATGACTTGCCAGTTAACACTATTTTACTGATCTCTAAGGACCAACTTGAAGAGAAATGGGAAAAATGTTTTGCATGTTCTGAAGCTGAGAAAACAGATGTTTATCACAAATTCTTACAACCTAAATCATCCTTTAAAGTTCTGGAAGGTGATGTTGTTGCTAAAATACCTAAGGAAAAGGCTAAAGTTAGAGATATAGTTGGTGGTCTTCCAAGAGTTGAAGAGTTACTTGAAGGTAGAGAGCCTAAAAATAAAGCTATAATATCTGAAATAGATGGTATTGTAAGAATATTTGAAGATGCCAAGGAGATCTCTGTTATGAATCCAAAAGAAGGAAAGTCTGTTGTATACAAAGTTCCGGAAGATGCTTTTGTCATAGTTAAAAATGGTAACCTTGTAAGAGCAGGTCAAGATTTAGTTGATAATGGTTCCATAAAGGCCGAATTTGACGGTGTGGTTAGATTAAAGAGTGAAGGCTCAAGGATAGTAGTTATAAACAAAGAGACAGGACAACAGAGAGACTATAAGATACCAAAAGGTAAGTTTATAATTGTAAAAGATAATACTATGGTAAGAGCCGGAGACCCACTTACAGATGGATCTCCAAATCCTCACGACATTTTAAGAGTTATGGGTATAGAAGAGTTAGCCGCTTTCCTTGTAAAAGAGGCTCAGATCGTTTACAGATTACAGGGAGTTGAGATTAACGATAAACACTTTGAGATAATCATTAGACAGATACTAAGGAAAGTCAGAATTGTTGATCCGGGAGATAGCAGATATCTGTTGAATGAAATCGTGGATAAACTTGATCTGGAAGAGGAGATAGAGAAAGTCTTATCGGAAGGAGGAAAGCCTCCTAAGGCAGAACCGGTTCTCGTAGGTATAACAAAGGCGTCATTAACCACAAGAAGCTGGATATCAGCAGCTTCCTTCCAAGAGACTACGAGAGTACTTGCAGATGCAGCTGTAGAAGGAAAAGTTGACCATCTCCACGGCTTAAAAGAGAACGTAATAATAGGTGGTATAATTCCTGCAGGAACAGGAGTGGAACAGTACTCTAAAATTTCTGCGGTTTTAGAAGAGGAGTTTCAGGAGCAGAGTTAGATAGGAAGTTTTTATAACTTATATATGTAAGGGGATTTTTATCCCCTTGATTTATTTGATTTTATTATTTATAATATCTATTTTAGTTTTATTATGTTGCTAAAATTTTAGGAGGTAAAACTGTGCCAACCATTAATCAGCTGGTTAGAATGGGCAGAGAGAAGGTTGAGAAGAAATCAAAATCTCCTGCTTTACAAGGGAACCCTCAGAAAAGGGGAGTGTGTGTCCGTGTTTATACAACAACACCAAAGAAGCCTAACTCGGCTTTAAGGAAAGTTGCAAGGGTTAGATTGTCAAACGGATATGAGGTTACCTGTTACATACCTGGAATAGGACACAACTTACAGGAACACTCCATAGTCCTTGTAAGAGGTGGAAGGGTTAAGGACCTACCTGGTGTAAGGTATAAGATAGTTCGTGGTGCCTTAGATGCTGCTGGTGTTAAGGATAGAAAGCAGTCAAGGTCTAAGTATGGTGCTAAGAGACCAAAACCTGGTCAAGCTACTGCAGCTGCTGGAAAGAAAAAGTAATTTAAAAAAGGAGAGGTTGTAAAAGATGCCAAGGAAAGGACCTGTTAAACCAAGAGAAGTGATGCCTGATCCAATTTATAGGGATGTTTTAGTTCACAAACTTATAAACAAAGTTATGGTAGATGGAAAGAAAAGTAAAGCAGAGAAGATAGTTTACGGTGCAATGAAAATTTTGGGTGAGAAAACTGGAGAAGATCCTTTAGCTGCACTTCATAAAGCGATAGAAAATCTAAAACCCATTTTAGAAGTTAGACCAAGAAGAGTAGGTGGAGCAACTTATCAGGTTCCTATGGAAGTTCCACCAAGAAGACAGATATCTCTTGCTTTAAGGTGGCTCGTTGAAGCTGCAAGAAATAGAAGCGGAAAAGGTAATTACACAATGTTAGAAAAATTATCAAATGAACTCCTCGATGCTTACCATAATAGAGGAAATGCAATTAAGAAAAGAGAAGATACTCACAGAATGGCAGAAGCAAACAAAGCTTTTGCACATTATAAATGGTAATTAAAAATAGAAGTTGGAGGAAAATAAAAAATGCCAAGGCAAGTGCCAATTGAAAAATTAAGAAATATCGGTATCGTTGCCCACATAGATGCCGGAAAAACAACCACTACAGAAAGGATACTGTTCTATACTGGAAAAACCTACAAAATAGGTGAGGTCCATGAGGGTGCAGCCACAATGGACTGGATGGAACAGGAAAAGGAAAGGGGTATTACGATAACTGCTGCAACAACAGCTGCTTACTGGAAAGGGTATCAGCTTAACATTATCGATACTCCTGGACACGTTGATTTCGGGGTTGAAGTTGTCAGATCAATGAAAGCACTTGACGGTATAGTTTTCGTATTCGCCTCTGTTGAGGGAGTTCAACCTCAATCCGAAGCAAACTGGAGATGGGCAGATAGATTCGGAGTTCCAAGAATTGCCTTTGTAAATAAAATGGACAGGGTAGGTGCAAACTTCTTCGGTGTTTATGAAGATATAAAGAAGAAACTCGGTGCAAATCCAGTTCCTATACAGATACCTATAGGTGCAGAAGATAACTTCGTCGGTGTGGTAGACCTTATGAATATGAAGGCTATCGTTTGGGAAGGAGATGAGCTTGGAGCCAAGTTCTCTGAGAAGGATATCCCTGCAGATTTAGTGGATTTGGCTCAAGAATGGCGTGAAAAGATGGTTGAAGCTATAGTTGAAACCGACGAAGGATTGATGGAAAAATACTTTGGCGGAGAAGAGATAACCGTAGATGAACTTAAAAAAGCTCTAAGAAAGGCAACAATAGAGAGAAAGCTCGTTCCTATGCTATGTGGAACAGCATTTAAAAATAAAGGTATACAGCCTATGTTAGATGCTGTTATAGATTACTTACCTTCTCCAATAGACCTACCTCCTGTAAAAGGAACAAATCCAAACACAAACGAAGAGATAGAGAGAAAACCTTCAGATAATGAGCCATTCTGTGCGTTGGCATTTAAGGTTATGGCAGACCCTTATGCAGGACAGTTGACTTACTTCAGGGTGTATTCAGGTTCTATAAAAGCGGGACAAACTGTCCTCATATCAAATAAAGGTAAAAAAGAAAGGGTTGGTAGAATACTGAGAATGCATGCAAACCAGAGAGAAGAGATCACTGAAGTTTATGCGGGGGATATTGCTGCGGCAGTTGGACTTGATGCTACAACAGGGGATACTCTCTGTGATGAAAAGGCATCTATAGTTTTAGAGAAGATGGAATTCCCAGAGCCAGTTATAGCTATGGCTATAGAGCCAAAGACAAAGTCAGACCAAGAGAAACTCTCTCAAGTTTTAAATAAATTTATGAAGGAAGACCCTACATTTAAAGTTTCAGTGGACCCAGAAACAAACCAAACTCTTATCCACGGTATGGGTGAGCTCCACTTAGAGATTATAATTGACAGGATGAAGAGAGAACATAAACTTGAAGTTAACGTAGGTAAGCCTCAGGTTGCATATAAAGAAACAATTAAGAAGAAAGCTACTGCGGAAGGTAAGTTTATAAGACAGTCAGGTGGTAGAGGTCAGTACGGTCACGTTTGGATAGATATAGAGCCTAATCCGGATAAAGAGTATGAGTTTGTAGATAAAATTGTTGGTGGAGTTATACCAAAAGAGTTTATTCCTGCAGTTGATGAAGGTATAAGAGAAGCTATGAACCAGGGTGTTGTTGCTGGTTATCCTGTTCTCAATGTTAGAGCTACACTTTTTGATGGTTCATTCCACGAAGTTGACTCTTCAGAGATAGCATTTAAGATAGCTGCTTCTATGGCGTTTAGGGAAGCTATGAGGAAAGCAGATCCTGTGTTACTTGAGCCTATAATGAACGTTGAGGTTGATACTCCGGAAGAATATATGGGAGATGTAATGGGAGACCTCAACAGAAGAAGAGGAAGAATACTCGGTATGGAGAAAAGAGGAAACACTCAAACTATAAAAGCGGAAGTTCCTCTTGCTGAGATGTTTGGATACGCAACGGATCTAAGATCCTTAACACAGGGTAGAGCTACATTTGTTATGACATTTGCAAGATATGAAGAAGTTCCAAGACATATAGCTGAAGCTGTCGCAGGACAGAGAAATAAATCTAAAGAGTAATTAAATAGGAGGTAAAGGACATATGGCTAAGGAAAAATTTGTAAGAGGAAAAGAGCACCTA
>JBBFMH010000020.1:0-16282 GCA_037478615.1 Hydrogenothermaceae bacterium | reverse complement strand
CTTTTTCAGGTACTGTGAGGTTTAATTATGGCATTAATTTCTCACTCAACGTATTGCATAAAAAATAATAACGGAAATTTTTAGTGTTGTCAATAATTTTTAGCCATTTACTTAATTGTAGTGAATAACGCCAAATTAAGCATTTTTGCAGCGGAAGTCATATAACAGAAATATATTTTCTGTTATATTTCCAAATCGGCCTTAATTGAAGCCTACTTGCATTTTTAAAATCCGAAAAGTAGGATGCACTACAACCACAAGGTTGAAAGCGTTTTTCAGCACCCCAAAAATGAATAACGGTTTTTATCAATCATTTAAAACAATTTCCGTGTAGGCACCTATTCAATTTCCAAGGTCTTTTAAAAAATCAACAATAAACCTTAGCCTATTATAACACTCCTCAACAGGATTTTCAACTTTTTTACACCTACCTATCACCTTTATTCCCGAAAACTCCTCTATAACTTCTGGATTTGTCTCCTCAGATATATCATCTCCGGAAAAACCATTCATAACAATACCAACTATATTACAACCCTCCAAAGCTCTGATAGTCAATAGAGTGTGATTTATCGTCCCTAACTTAGCACGAGCAACCAACAACACTGGAATGTTTAAATCTTTTATTAAATCTACATAACTGTATCCCTTAACTATTGGAACATAAACCCCTCCTGCCCCTTCAACAACTAAAAAATCATATTTACTCTTTAAATAGTTATAATGGTCTATAATTTTACCTATCTCAATCTCTTTATTTTCTATCTTTGAAGCTGGATAAGGAGCCAGTGGATTTTTGAAGCTGTATAAAATGGCTTCTTCTATGGGTTGTCCAGTAATATCCGTTAGAAGTTTTACATCTGACGGAACATCTTCCACACCAGTCTCCACAGGCTTAAAGTATCCAACATTCACACCCATCTCTTTTAAAACCTTACACAATCCAGCACTTACAGTGGTTTTACCAACACCGGTATCCGTTGCTGTGATAAATAACTGCCTTTTCATCTCATATCTTCCAATGTTTCAACATTTATCAATTCCACATCTTTGGCTATTCTCTTTATCAAGCCAGTTAAAACCTTTTTAGGACCTATTTCGTAGATAGTTTTAACACCAGCATTTACGAGAAACTCTACAGACTGAACCCATCTAACTGGTGAGTAGAAATGATGTTTAAGCTCCTCTCTTATCTCATCTGCTGATGTAAGCGGTTTTGCCGTTATGTTTGATATTACTGGTATAGTAGGATTTTTTATCTCTATACTGTCTAAGTATGTGGCAAACTCCTTTGCCTTTTCTTTTAGCAATGATGAGTGAGCTGGAACAGATACTGCTAAAGGAACAACCTTTTTAGCCCCGTTTTGTTTTAGTAAATCCATAGCTTTTTCTACTGCCTGTCTTTCTCCAGATATGACTGTCTGCTCATAGGAGTTGTAGTTTGCTATCTCTACAACACCATCTACCTGTTTTAAAATCTCTTCTATTTTTGAAGAGTCCATTCCTATTACTGCTGCCATAAGTCCAGCTCCCTCTGGAACTGCTGACTGCATAAGTTTTCCTCTTATGTAGGTTATATAAACTGTATCTATCGGGTCTATACTACCTGCTACTGTTAAAGCCGTAAACTCTCCGAGTGAGTGTCCGGCTACATAATCAGGTCTTATTCCTCTCTCCTTGGAAAATACAGTGTAAAGTCCATAAGAAGTAAGAACTAAAGCTGGTTGAGTGTACATAGTCAGATTTAACTTTTCTTCATCGTTAAAGATTATATCAGTTAGGTTGAAACCTAATTTTTCATTGGCTTTCTGGCGTAATTCCCTTATATCTTGGAAATTTTCATAGATGTCTTTTCCCATTCCCAAGCTTTGGGAACCTTGCCCAGGAAAAACAAACGCTTTCATATATGCCTCCTTTTCAAAGTTTTAAATGGTGTATGAAGTAAGTTGCTATTGCTAAATATATTGATATAGCTATTATATCATTTATCGTCAGGGCTATTGGTCCTGTTGCTAAGGTTGGGTCTTTGTTAAATTTGAATGTTATGTATGGTATTACTGAACCTGTTAATGCGGCTATAGATATACTAAAAAACATAGATACACCGACTATAAATCCAAGCATATGATTACTTATCCAAACAAAGGATATAGAACCTACAATGAAACTTATTATAATTCCTACTATAACGGCTACTTTTAACTCTTTAATGAGAGAAGATAGGTAATCTTTAAAGTTTTCGGAGAGTTTGCCAGTTGATAGTCCCCTTGCCGTGATTATAGCGGCCTGTGAGCTTATATTACCACTTAAAGCTGCAACCATAGGAATGAAAAATATTATTGGTAAAAACTCTTCTATGGTAAATTTGAAAACACTTATGATAACCGCTGTTATAAACTCACCAAAGGTTGCCACTAAGAGCCAAGGTAACCTGAGCTTTGCAATTTTAAAAATCCTGTTTGAGTAAAAAAGCTCCTCTTCCTGAGCTCCCGCCATTTTGAAGAAATCTTCAGTTGTCTTCTCTGAAATTATATTCAGGATATCTTCAATATATACAACACCTTTTAAAATATCTTCTTCATCTACTACGGGTAGTATATACAGGTCATACCTTCTAAATAGTTCTATTGCTTCCTCTTTTGTCTGATTCTCTTTTGCTACTATAACATCTCTTATCATAACATCTTTTAACATAGCATTTTCAGGAGCTTTTAGAAGCTCCCTTAATGAGACAACACCTACAAGTCTTTTTTTATCATCTACAACATAGGTGTATATAACCTCTATATCTTCTGAAAGATCCCTTATACTGTTTAAAGCCTCCTGGACGGTGGTATCTTCTTCAAAGTAGGTAAAATCCTCTCTTACTATAGATGCTAAAACATCTTCCCCCTCTCTTAGTATCTTCTCTATCTTTTCTTTTTCTTCGTCCTCAAGTTTTTCAAGAACTCCTCTCTTTACCTCTTCAGGTAGGTTATCTATAAATCTTGCAATATCCCCTGTTGGTAGCTCCAAAATAAGAGATATGGCTTCTTTGTGATGTAATCCTCTAAGTATATCTATCTGTATATCATCGTCTAAATCTAAAAACACCAAAACAGCTTTTCTTAGATCTATCTTTAGAAGAAAAGAGAATATTCTCACTCTATCATTCTTACTTATATGATTTATTACCTCTGCTATATCTCCCTTGTGGGCTTTTGTTAAAACTCTTTCTAAAGTTCTGTAGTCATGTTTATTTAAAGCTCTTACAATTGTCTCTTTTAAAACATTTAAAACTGGATTAATCATATCTCACCTTACGATATCTGATTGTATCCAAGAGCTCTTAAAAGTCTTATATCTTCCTTCCATCTCTCTTTTACTTTTACGTGGAGATTCAACACCACCTTTTTACCTAAAAGATGTTCCAGCTCTTGCCTTGCCTGAGTTCCTATCTTTTTAAGCATCTGTCCCTTTTTACCTATAATAATTCCCTTGTGGTTATCTTTTTCTACGTATATTGTAGCATCTATAAACAGTATATCTTTGTTAACATCACCTTCTTTAACATTTTCCACATCTACGGCAATGGAGTAAGGTATCTCATCTCTCGTATTGAAAAAAACTTTTTCTCTTATGATCTCCCCTATATATAGTTTCAAAGGTAAGTCTGTTATCTGGTCTTCCGGATAAAGTGGTGGAGATTCAGGAAGATATTTTTTTATTGTGTTTATTAGCTCATCTATATTTATATTTTTTATAGCCGATACCGGAACTATTTCATTGAAGCTGTATATCTTTGTAGATTCTTCTATCAGTGGTAAAACCAGGTCTCTCTGTATTTTGTCTATCTTGTTTATAACAAGTATGGTTGGTTTATTTAGTTTTTTTAGATAGTTTTCTACTATCTGTTTATCTTCGTTAGTCCAACCTCTATCTGCTTCTATAACCATACATATAACATCTCCATCTTCTATGGATGCAACTGCTGACTCCACGACAGATTTTGTTAAAAGGTCTTTACCTTTCTGTATTCCAGGAGTGTCTAAGAATATTATCTGAGCATCCGGAAGATGTTTTACTCCAAGTATCCTTATCCTTGTGGTCTGTGGTCTTGGGCTTACTATAGACAGTTTAGTACCTATTATGTTGTTGAGTAATGTAGATTTTCCTACGTTAGGTCTTCCTACTATCGCCACAAATCCGGCTCTAAAATTTTCCATCTTTTCTCCTTTTAGTAATATATATCTTTTAGAAATAGTCCTTCCGCTGGAGCTGAAAATTTACCTTTTTCCGGGTCTTTATATGCTAATATTTTATCAAATTCTTCCAAATCTAAACTTCCTCTACCTATTGCCATAAGATGTCCTACAATCCCTCTTACAAGTCCCCTTAAAAAGTGAGATGCTGTTATATGAAACTCAAGAACTGTACCGTTAAATTTTATCTTTAACTCTCTAAGGTCAATCTCTTCCCTCAGATACTCCCCTTTTTTAGCTATACTTATGAGATTCTTATGTTTTTTTAAAACCTCAACACCTTCCAATATCTTAACCAAATCAAACTTTTTATCAAAATACCATCCTCTACCAAACAAAAATGGATCTGGTTCTGTGTATACTCTGTAAATATAAGTTTTACCTTTTGCATCAAATCTTGCATGAAACTTCTCATCAACCTTTTCAACATCTAATACAGATATATCTCTTGGTAAAGTTGCATTTAAAAATTTTTTCAACTGTGAAGAGTCTTTCTCTACACTTACCTTGAAATTTGAAACATGCTTTAATGCATGAACTCCTGCATCTGTCCTACAACATCCTATAAGTGTAATTTTTTGATTAAAAAAACTCTCTAATCTATCCTCAATAACCTGCTGAACTCCCACACCGTTTTTTTGCCTTTGCCAGCCGTTATAGTTAGTCCCCAAAAAGGAAGTTGTAAGCTTATAGTTGTAAACCATAGATAAAATTTTATCAGATTTATGTGAAGAAAAATCTGATACTCTTAAAGCTCTATCTTTTTAGTAGGAATAGGTGTTATAACTGCCTGAACTACCATATCCTCTATGGCTTCAAAGCCATGAGGCTCATTTGGCTCATAGATAACGGTTTCTCCACAGTTAATATCTCTGTAAATCTCTTTACTTCCTATGAAAAATCTTCCTTTACCGAATAAAACGGTAACTATAACATCTGATGGTGATTGATGTAGTTCAATTATCTGTCCCTTTTTTAAAAAGAAGAGGACAATTCTTCCATTATCTGTATCTATAACTTTCTCGACTACTGGCTTTTGATTAGAAAACCTGTCTTTAAAGTTTTCGCTGTAAATAAATGTAGCCATATCTATCACCTCAAATTTTAATGTTTTTTATATCTCCAGATTTTATCTCATCAGCTAATTTCTTTACAGATATATCAAACATATCATAGAGTCTCTTCCTCTCCTCAGCCCATTTATTATGGATTGCACAGGGATTTGTTTCACTACACTCTTTAAATCCAAGAATACACGACTCAAAAACGTGTGTTCCATCTATTGCTGATATTATATCTATCAGTTTCACCTCTTTTGGGTCTTTTTTAAAGTTTACACCTCCTTTTGGTCCTCTGAATGACTCCAATATTCCTGCTTTTACCAATTTTAAAAGGTTTTTTGAGAGAAAGTAAAATGATAGATTCAGTGTTTGGGCTATCTCCTTTATGGAGATAAATTCCCTATCTTCCCTATAAAGTGCTATATAGATAACAGCTCTTATACTGTCTTTTGCCGCCTCTGTAATCATTCCTAACCTCCAAATCTGAGTTTAGACGTTATATAAACAATTACTAAACCTATAAACAGATTTATCACACCTAAAAATCTCGTTATTTTCCTGTATTTATCATTCTTGTCTGACCTTGGACCAAAGTATAGGTCGTGAAAGATGGCTATTAAGAATGTTAGCATAAATAGATGAATTTTATCATGAAGTAAGGAAGCATACTGTGAAGTTCTATGAAGTAAGTCTGAAAATGAAACACCTAAACTGTGCATATTCCCTACTCCGGTAATAAATAGGATAGGTAGTCCCATGAATGTACCAACTATACTAAACCTTTTGCCTACTTTCTGAAAAAGTTCAACACTGTTTGGAAGTTTTCTCACATAAGGAGAGAGAACAATAACCATAAATAACATTCCTCCAACCCATATCATAGCGGCAAGTATATGTAATGTTAAAACTATCTCTCTCATTTTAAATTCCTTTAAGATTTTAAGATAATTTTATCTTAAATCTACGAAAAGTCAATGATATTTAATATACTCCTTGATTTAAATATTCAATTGGTGTAGATTTTTAGTGATTTTTAATTTTCCGGAGGTTTTATGGAAGTTATAGAGAGTCCGTTAGAGATGCAGAAGTTATCTTTAAGTTTAAAAAGAGCCGGAAAGAAGATAGGTTTTGTTCCCACTATGGGATACCTCCATGAAGGTCATCTATCACTTGTCAGGAGAGCTAAACAGGAAAATGATGTAGTAGTTGTAAGTATATTTGTAAATCCTCTGCAGTTTGGAAAAAACGAAGACCTTGATAGGTATCCAAGAGACTTTGAGAGAGATTGTAGCCTCTGTGAGAGAGAAAAAGTTGATTATATATTTTACCCATCTGCCTCTGATATGTATCCTGAAGATTTTAAAACTTATGTAGAGGTAAAGGACCTTCCAGATGTTTTATGTGGAAAATTTAGACCTGGACATTTTAGAGGTGTGACAACTGTGGTTCTGAAGTTGTTTAACATAGTCCAGCCAGATAATGCCTATTTCGGAGAAAAAGATTATCAGCAGCTTAAAATTATACAAAGAATGGTAAAAGATTTGAATGTTCCCGTTAATGTTATCGGTTGTCCGATAGTTAGAGAGCCAGATGGACTTGCCATGTCTTCAAGGAATAAGTATCTCTCGGAGGAAGAGAGAAAGTCAGCGGTTTTCATAAGTAAAGCTCTATTTCAAGTGAAAGAAACCTTTGAAAGAGGAGAGAGAGATGTTAATAAACTTAAAGATATGGGTATAAACATTCTAAAACAGGCACCACTTATAAGAGAGATTCAGTACTTTGAGGTAGTCCATCCGGAGAGTTTAGAGCCAAAAGAGATAGCAGAAAGCAGTGATGTTGTTGCAGTTGCAGTTTATATAGGAAATACAAGATTGATAGATAACATAAGATTGTAAGGGGGTGTTATGGCAAGGAATATTTTTAAGGAAGTTATAGACTCTCTATCTTACTACATTCAGGGTAAAGAAAAAGCAATTGAACTTACTCTCATATGTCTATTTTCAAGGGGACATCTTCTCATAGAAGACCTTCCTGGACTTGGTAAAACAACCCTTGCCATAGCGATTGCAAGGATACTTGGAATGGATTTTGGAAGGATTCAGGCAACATCTGATCTGCTTCCTACAGATATAACAGGACTTTCAGTTTACAATAAAAACACACAGCAGTTTGAGTTTCATCCTGGGCCAATTTTTAACAACATCATACTTGTTGATGAGATAAACAGAGCAACACCAAAAACCCAAAGTGCTTTACTTGAAGCTATGGCTGAAAAACAGGTTACCGTTGAAGGTAAAACCTATAAACTTCCCAAACCATTTTTTGTTTTAGCTACCCAAAACCCGGTGGAGCAGTATGGAACATTTCCACTTCCGGAGTCTCAACTTGACAGATTTATGATGAAGATATCTCTTGGTTATCCATCGAGGGAAGCAGAGAAGGAGATAATAATGGGAGGGAGTAAAAGAGAGCTTTTAAACCAGATAAAACCTATAATCTCTAAGGAAGAGGTTGTTAAATTACAAGAAGAGATAAGAGAAAAGGTTTATATATCTGAAAAATTGGCAGATTATATACTGGATATAGTTTGGGCTACAAGGGAGAGTAAGTATTTAGAGAGCGGTTTATCTACAAGGGGAACACTTGCCATAACCTACACGGCAAAAACAAAGGCTTACTTTGAAGGTAGGGATTTTGTTATCCCCGAGGATGTAAAACATCTCTCTTCTTATGTTATCCCACATAGAGTTATATTTAAACCAGAATACGAAGCACAAAAAGAGGAGGTGATAAAATCTTTAATAAATCAAATACCACTTCCTTCAGTATAAGGATAACAAAAGCAGGCTGGATATATATCGGGGTAACTCTGTTAATAGGTTTTGCCGCCATTAATACAGGAAATAATCTTCTATTTTTTATACTGTCAGCTTTTTTAAGTTTTATGGCCCTTTCCGGGTTTATAGGTAGGAGAAATATACAAGGTATAAAAGTAGAGATAGAGTTTCCACCTGAAGTTTATGCAAACACGGATTTTCCAATAAAAATAAAAGTTAAAAACAGGAAAAAGTTTTTACCTACTTTTTTGTTGAGAGTGTATATAGAAAATGCTTCTGTTCTATTTTTGTTGGTAGAAAAAGAAGAGGAGATAACCACAAACTTTAAGATAGATAAGAGAGGTTCATTTAAATTGGATAAGGTTAATGTTTGCAGTGTTTTCCCTTTTAGTTTCTTTATAAGATGTCAAACCTATAAAGTGGATGTTGAAAAAACTGTTTTTCCTCAACCAAAGAGGTGTGATCTGTTGGAAAAGTTGATAGACAGTATAAGTAAGAAAAAAGGGGAAAAGATAACAGATAAACCTGGATATGAGGGAGATATTATCTCTATAAAAGATTACACTGCCTCAACACCTATGAAGTTTATCCACTGGAAAGCATCTGCAAAAACTGACTCCCTAAAAGAGAAAGAGCTGTCTCAAACTGGATCAACACCTATCATAGTAGATTTTGACAAACTTTCATACAAAAATTTAGAGGAGAAGCTTTCCTGCATCACTTACACAGTTTTAAAAGCTTCTAACTCTGATATAGAACTGTATATAAAATACAAAACGGATATATTCTACACAAAAGATAAAAATCAGAGATTAAGATTCCTAAATATAATTGCAAACCTATAGAGAAAGTCTTATAATTTTCAGTATGAAACTGATTGAAAATCCTCCTATTTATGAATATTGAAAAGTTAGTAAAGATAAATACATACTTAGTATCTGGACTTATATATGTTTTAGTTTTTCCGCATATATCAGTGATATATAAGCTATCTTTTCTTTTTCTATTTATAGTAACTTTATATAGGGATTTTTTTAGGGATCTTTATATTCCCCGTATATTTTTAAATATAGCTGCGGTAATTTTGATTGTATTTATGGCTGTAAGAACCAATATAAACGATATAGTAACTCCTGTGTTGGAAACACTTCTTCTACTTCTGTCTTTAAAGCTTCTTGAATATAAGAAGTTTAGAGATTATATGCAGATATACCTGCTTATTACACTGATCTTTGCCGGCTACTCTATTCTTTCTATCAGTATGGTTTTCCTTATCTACCTGATTTTATTTATATTCTTACTAAACTTTTCAATCATATTACTTACCTACTACAACGAAGATAACAGAGTTCAACTTACAAAAAAACAGCTTCAAACTATAATAACTAAATCAGTGGTAATTCCGGTCTTATCTATTCCATTGACAGCTCTTCTATTTTTATTTCTTCCAAGGACTAACTATCCTCTTTTAAACATAATGCCAGGACAGTCTAAAGGGAAGACTGGTTTTTCTGATAATGTATCCTTAGGAGAGGTATCTTCTATACAAGAAAATAACCAAACTGTGTTTAGAGTCTCTATGGAGAAGATAGGCGGTGAAGTTTATTTTAGAGGCATAACATTTAATATGTTTGATGGTAAAAGTTGGAAGAACACTATTCCGGAAAATATAAAATCAAAGAAAACATTTCCCCCGGCGAAAACCGTCAGTTATACAGTCTATTTAGAACCAACCTATGACACGTATCTGTTTACAGTTGACGTGCCTTACAGAGTGGATTTAGGACAGAATAGACTTAACTACTATCCATACTTTCATAGAGATCTGACAGTTACCACATCACTTCCGATAACCCAAAAGATAAAGTATGATGGAGTATCTATACTGACTGATAGATACGAAGATGATACACCTGTTGGTTATTTTCTTCTACTTCCACCAGATCTTTCCAAAAATGTTTTAAACTATGCAAAAAAATTTAAAGATAGTGATGATTATAAAACAGCAGATAATATAGTAAAAGAACTTTTTAAGCTTGAGTATTCACTTGCAGACCTTCCAACGGGAGAAAACCAGCTTGAGAAGTTTTTGTTTGTAAAGAAAAGAGGAAATTGTGAGTATTTTGCAACGGCAATGGCTGTAATGCTTCGGATAAACAACATACCATCAAGAGTTGTTGGAGGTTATAAAACATCTACGTATAACGATGTTGGTAAATACTATCTTGTTAAAGAGAAAGATGCACATCTATGGGTAGAGGCATATATAAATGGTAAATGGGTAAGATTTGACCCAACACCACCAATTAGAACTCAAGTTATCCAAACCATAGAGAGGCCTTCTAAATTAAAACTTCTGTACGATACTATTAATTACTACTACAACGTGTTTATCCTAAACTATGACTTTTCAAAACAGATGGCTCTCTATAAAACCGTTGGTTCAAAAATCTCATCTATAAGAAAGATAGATATAGATAAGCAAAAGATAACTATCTACCTTATATACATAGTAGTAATATTAACAGTTGTATCTGTTTTAGCTCTGATTTATAGATATATGACAGAAAGTTATGAAAAGAGATTGGTACGGCTTTTAATTAAACAGCTTAAAAAAGCAGGTGTAGAAAAAAGAGATAATGAGGGATTTGAGGAGTCTGTTATGAAGATAGAAGATCTGTATCAGAGAGATAGATTCTTAAAAGTGGTTAGGGATGTTGAAAGTTATATATACGGTAAGAGAAAGATGGATAAGGTGGAGTTTGAAAAATTGAAAAAGGAGTTAAGTGGTATAATATAAAGTCCTATAAATTTGTTAAATTCCGGAGGTTTAAATTTGTTTGAGCTTTTGGCTGAAAAATTTAGTAGTGTGATAGATAGGTTAAAGGGTGCAAAGAAGATAGATGAGAAAACACTTGATGAAGCTCTCAGAGATATAAGGGTTGCACTACTTGATGCAGATGTACATGTAGATGTTGTTAAACAGTTTATAACTGATATTAAGCAGAAGTTTTTGGGACAGGAAGTTATAAAAGGCTTAACAGCCGGAGAGACGATAATAAAGCTTCTATACGATGAGACACTATCAATTTTAGGTGGACAAGAGCCACCTGCTTTAAATAAATCAGAAAAGCCACCAACCATCATAATGCTTGTAGGTCTTCAAGGAACGGGAAAAACAACAACAGCTGGAAAAGTTGCCAAACATTTAAAATCAAAAGGTTTTAGAGTAGGAGTCGCTTCTGTTGATGTGAGAAGACCCGCTGCTGCAAAACAGCTCTGTACTTTAGCATCATCTATTGATATACCTTGTTTTGTAGATGAGGAAGAGAAAGATGCTTTGAAACTTACAGAAAAAGTGATAGAAGATGCAAAGAAACAGGGATTTTCTTACATAATCCTTGATACAGCTGGAAGACTCCATATAGATCAGGAACTTATGGAAGAGCTTGTAAAGATAAAGGAAAAGGTAAAACCGGCAGAGGTGTTGTATGTTGCAGATGCAATGCAAGGGCAAGATGCTATAAACACGGCTCAGGAGTTCCACAAAGCTGTTGGACTAACGGGAGTTATACTGACAAAACTTGACGGTGATGCAAGAGGAGGTATAGCTCTCTCTATAAGGAAGATACTTGGTGTACCTATAAAGTTTATAGGTACAGGTGAGAAGATAGATAACTTTGAGCCTTTCTATCCTGACAGGATAGCTCAGAGGATACTGGGACTTGGAGATATACAGACCCTTATAGAGAAGATGCAGGCTGCCATAGACGAAGAAAAAGCAAAACAGATGGCAGAAAAGGTAATGAATGCTGAATTTACATTAGAGGATCTGAGAGACCAGATTAGGATGATAAGAAGTCTTGGACCTATGGAGCAGATATTAAAGATGATACCGGGGATAGGTGGAAAGATAAAAGATTTAAAGGTGGATGAAAAACAGTTTGTTAAGATAGAAGCTATAATAAACTCAATGACTCCGGAAGAGAGAAGAAAGCCATTTATAATAAATGGAAGTAGAAAGAAAAGAATAGCAAGAGGTAGCGGCACAACTATACTTGAGGTGAATAAAGTTTTAAAGCAGTACGAAGAGATGAAAAAAATGATGAAAAAAATCAAAAAATCTGGTAAAATGAATTTTCCATTTAAATTGCCATTTTAAGGAGGTAAAAAAGTTTGGTAAAGATAAGACTTGCAAGAGCAGGAAGGAAGAAACATCCAGTTTTTAGAATGGTTGTTATTGATTCTAAGGCACCAAGAGAGGGGAAAGCTATAGAGTATATCGGTACTTATGACCCTATACTAAAGACAGGAAATATAAACGTGGAGAAAGCTAAAGAGTGGATACAGAAAGGAGCTCAACCTACAGAGAGAGCACTCAAAATCCTAAAAGATTTCGGAATGAACTGAAAAAACTCTAAAAAGGAGGAAGGCAGAGATGAGTAAACTTACTGAAGTTGTTGAGTTTATGGCAAAAGCCATAGTTGACCATCCGGAGAAAGTTGAAGTTAAGGAGATCGAAGGTGAAAAGACCACCGTTATTGAGCTGAAAGTTGCTCCGGAGGATCTTGGTAAAGTTATCGGTAAAAAGGGTAACACAGCAAGAGCTATGAGAACAATTCTCTCTGCTGTTTCAAGAAAGTCCAACAAGAAAGCAGTTTTAGAGATATTAGAGTAATATAAAACTCCCCCCTTTAGGGGGAGTAAAAACTTAAGCTATCTTATCTATTCTGAAAATCCTACTTCCATCATCTGAAACTTCTATATCTATCTTGTAAACTGGTACGCCGTAATTTTTAAACTCATCTCCCTTAGGCCACTCTATAACTATCAAACCTTTACCGACTATATCAGAGATATCAAAACCATCCAATCTGTACATATCTATATGGTATATATCAAACTTTCCAGAAAAGTTATTCATAATTGTGAAGGTTGGAGATATTACATCTTCTGACACTCCAAGATGTTTGAGTAGGATTTTTGTAAATGTTGTCTTTCCAGCACCTAAGTCTCCGTTTAGTAAAATTATCTCATCTCCTTTTAGACTCTCTGTAAGATCTCTTGCAAAGTTGTCTAACTCATTTAAATCTTTTATGAAAAATTCCTTTGCCACTACTCTCTCCTGTTGTATAATTAATAATCAAATTTTAACTTAAAATCCGGAGGAATTAAATATGTTTTACGGCTCTGTAGTGGCACTTATAACACCGTTTAGAAATGGAAAGTTAGATAGAGAGTCCCTTAAATCCCTTATAGAGTTTCATATAGATAATCAAACGGATGCTATAGTTGTGGCAGGGACAACAGGAGAGTCCCCAACTTTAACCTACGAGGAACATCAACTTCTAATAGAGCTTGCAGTTGAGTATGCAGATAAGAGGATACCTATAATAGCAGGAACTGGAGCAAATTCCACTCACGAAGCTGTTATGCTTACAAAGTTTGCTGAAAAAGTGGGGGCAGATGGATCCCTACAAGTAGTCCCTTACTATAACAAACCAACACAGGAAGGGATATATCAGCATTTTAAAGCCATAGCTGAGGAAACAAATATACCTCTCATCCTATATAACATCCCTTCTAGGACGGGAGTTGATATGCTTCCAGAGACCTTTGCAAGACTTTACTCGGACTTTCCAAACATAATTGGTATAAAAGAGGCTACCGGTAATGTAGCAAGAGTTTCCGAGACGATATCTCTTACAAATGAAGAGGTTTTGATACTCTCAGGAGATGATGCTTTAACTCTTCCTATGATGGCCGTTGGAGCAAAAGGAGTTATATCTGTTGCAAACAATATTATACCGAAAGAGATATCTCAGATGTGTAAACTTGCCCTTGAAGGAAGATTTAGAGAAGCTCTTGAAATTCACAACAGATACTGGGACCTGTTTAAAGTGTTATTTATAGAGACTAATCCTATTCCAGTTAAAACGGCAGCTTACATGATGGGATTAATAAAAGATGGAGAGATTAGATTACCACTTTACCATATGAATCCAAAGAATAAAGAGAAACTCGAAGAAGTCCTTAAAAAGCATAATCTAATTTAACCAGTTTATATATTTTGGATGCTTTTGTGTATTAACATTCCTGTTTGAAAGATTTAAATTTATCTGTTGATGAGTTTAGAGAACTAATATGATTTTTGGTATAATTTTTGCCTGATTTTGTTAAATCTGTTTTAAGGAGATGTCTTGAAGGTAGGAATCGTTGGCATTGGAAATATGGGGTCTAAATATGTGAATAAATTTAGAGAGTTGGGATTAGACTATGTCTTGATAGATTCTGATCCTGTCAGATTTGCAAATTTTCCAGAAAACGTGCCAAAATATACGGATTTAAAATTAGCCATAGATAATGAAGATATTACTCACCTATTTGTTGCAACCTCTCCCCAATCTCATATACCGATAGCCAGTTTTGCAATGGAAAACGGTATAAATGTTATGGTTGAGAAACCACCGGCTTTGGATACAAAGTCCTTGTCAGAAGCTATTGAACTTGCCCATAAAAAAGGAGTTTACTTTTCAGTATCGGAGATAGAGCTTCTATCAAACAGTGTAAGAAATCTAAAGAGAGGTTTCCTTTGGGAAAAGGTTGAAGGTTATAGATTAAACTTAGGAAAAGGTTATATCAACCCTTTTTATGACCTTGCTTGGCATGATCTGTATATCTTCCACTATCTTTTTGGTGGTTTTGAGATAAAAAATATAGAGGTTGAAGGTAACTTTGTAAGTTTAGATGTAAAAAACCCTAATGTAGATTTTCATCTTAAAGTGGCTTGGTTAAATCCATTTTTAAAAAGGCAGTGGCATCTATACTCAAAAGAGGGAGAAACAGTTCTTAACTTCGTTGAAGATAAGATATACTACCCCGATAACAGTATTAAAGAGAAAGATGATGTAGATAAATTAAGAATGATGGTAGATAACTTTATAAAAAATCCATCTTACGATAGCTCATACAGAGCGTTAGATATTCTGAAAGAGGTTGAAAAAATTAAGATATAAAGGAGCAGTAAGTTGATACCGATTATTAAACCTTACTTTGGAAGAGAAGAAGAAGAGACAGTCCTTGAAATTATGAAAAGTGGTCAAATAACAAGAGGGCCCTGGACTTTAAAGTTTAAAGAAGCTTTTAAAGATTACATCGGTGTGTCATACTGTCATACTATCTGTAGTGGGACGGCGGCTCTGTATATAGCCTTAAAGGCTATAGGTATATCTAAGAGGGAAGATGTTGTTATTGTTCCCGCTTTGAGTTTTATGGCAACGATAGATGCTGTCTATATGGCAGGAGGGACTCCTGTTGTTATTGATGTTGATGAGAGTTATACTATGGATATAAATCAGCTCGCAGAAGCTGTTGAGAAGTATAAACCGAAAGCTGTTATTCCAGTTCATCTTTTTGGTCAAACAGCTCAGATGGATAAGATAAAACAGATATGTAAAGATAAAAATATTATCATTCTTGAAGATGCAGCACAGGCTCATGGAGCTGAGTTTAGAGGTAAGAAGGCAGGTTCTTTGGGAGATATATCTGCATTTAGTTTTTACGCTTCAAAAAATGTGGCAATGGGAGAAGGCGGAGCTATCCTGACAAATAATCCAGAGATAGATGAGAAGATATCAAACTGGATAGAGTTTGGAGCCCATCCGGCTTTAAATCTAAGGATAACTGAATTCCAAGCAGGTATAGGTTATTGGCAACTTAGAAGACTTGAGGAGACCAACGAAAAGAGAAGAAAGATAGCCATGATATATAACAGGGAGTTTGAGAATCTTCCTGGTCTTGTTTTGCCACAGGAATATCCAGATAGGAAACATGTTTTCCATATATATGCATTAAGACACCCAAGGAGAAATCAGATAATAGAGAAACTTCTCCAAAAAGGTATAGGGGCCAGAGTTTATTACGATTACACTTTACACCAATTAAGGAATGCAGAGCATCTACCTTGTGAATTTGGGGAGTTGGCAAAAGACCAGCTTTTTGCGATACCTATACATGCATCTTTAACAGATTCTGAAGTTGAATATATTGTTGATACTGTTAAGGAAGTTGTAAAAGAGGTTTAGTTGGAGGTAGTCCCATGAAAAAATTTGTATTATTTTTAATTGGAAGTTTGTTTACTTTG
>JBBFMH010000019.1:0-16466 GCA_037478615.1 Hydrogenothermaceae bacterium | reverse complement strand
CAGGAGTTTTGACTGTCTCTCTATTTCATACTCAATAGCTTTTACTATAAACCTAAATGAGTTTATATTTTTTAGTTCTACCTTTGTTCCAAGTTTATCGCTACCTTTTGGTTTTAGAGATATGTTAACATCACACCTTAACTGTCCTTTTTCCATATCTGCGTCAGATACACCTATATATCTCATTATAAGTCTAAGTTTTTCAAGATACTGACGGGTTTCTTCTGCTGAAGAGATATCTGGCTCAGTAACTATCTCCATAAGTGGAGTTCCGGCTCTGTTTAGGTTAACATACGAAAAACTTCCTTCGTGTATTGTTTTTCCGGCATCTTCTTCAATATGAAGTCTGTGTATTCTTACTTTTTTATAACCGTTTTCTGTTTTTATCTTTATCCAACCATCTGTTGCCAAAGGCTTATCATACTGAGATATCTGATAACCTTTTGGAAGGTCAGGATAAAAGTAGTTTTTTCTTGCCATAATTGAAAGATTATGAACCTTACAGTTTAAGGCTATTGCTGCTTTTACTGCATACTCAATGGCTTGTCTGTTTATAACTGGAAGGCTTCCAGGATGGGCAAGACATACAGGACATACATTTGTATTAGGAGGTGCTGCAAATTCAACCTTACATCCACAGAACATTTTGGTGTTTGTTGACATCTGAACGTGGGTCTCTAAACCTATAACAACATCAAACTCTCTCTCTAAAATTACCGCTGACTCCATACTTTTCCCTCTTTTTATTTTTTACCTGATAAAGGAGCTTTCAAATTTTTTATAACTCTCTCTCCGGCAAACTTAAATCTTATATCCTGCTTTGCAAGTTTCTCTATCTCTCCTTTTATCTGCTTTTCTGCTTCATCTGATGCATTTTTATAACCAAGGACATAGGCAACTATTGCGACAAGTGCAAACCCAAAAAACTCAATAATTTTCCCTAAAATCGGTGAAGTTGATTGTAAGAATAGTCCGCCGACTGCAAAAACGATACCAACACCTAATATTATTTTCCAATACTTTAATAAGAAATCTCCGAGCATGAAAACTCCTTTAAAAGTTTTTAAACATATCTATTTTATCATTATTTAGGGGTTTTAAGATATATCAGGTAAAGCTCTCTTAGCTTTCAGAATTTTGTATATCTGGTCGTACAGTTGAGGTTCTCCAGCTTTAAAAGCAAGTGTATCTATAGAGTATTTATCTTTTATAACTACTCCTTTTGCTATAAATTCCGCTATAAACATACCCTCTCTTCTCTTATGTTCATAGGATAAAACACCTATAACTCCTAAGTCTTTTTTATTCAGTTTATAGATAATATCCATACCTAAAACATTTTTAACTGCAAAATTGGCTAAGATATGTTCCTCTACCGCTTTCTTTATCTGTATCTCTTGATCTTGAACTATATCCTCAATTTTTCTGTCTTCTTCTTCAAAACTATCTTCCGGTACAAATTTAACAATCTTGGCCACTTTTATCCTCCAAAATTTTTCTAAAGTTTATTTTTAAAACTCTCCTTTATAAAAAAGGTGGTTATAAAAACAATAAATGCAACAACAGATAGATATAAAGACGGAGATATGAGATTTCCAGTGGATTTTATCAGATAGGTTGCTACAATTGGAACGGTTCCACCGAAGATACCAAGAGATATGTTGTATCCTACGGAAAAAGCTGTGTTTCTTACATCAGAAGGAAAAATCTCTATTAAAACTGTAGGAAGTATACTCATAAAGAGAGAGGATATAACCGCAAAGGTTAAATGAGATAGTACTATCACATCTGTATCGGCTGACTTCATTAAGTAAAATAAAACCGGAGATAAGACTGTATAAAGGAATGTTGAGATGTAAAGTAGAGGTTTTCTTCCTATTTTATCGGAAATTGAAGCCATAACCGGAATTAAGATTATCAAAACAAGCATAGCAAATGTATTTATAAATAGAGCTTTTGACATTGAAATGTTTAAGAATTTTGAATAAAAAGTTGGCATATATACAAATAAGAGGAAGAATGCAACACCTTGAAGTGAGCTAAATATAACAGCTATCAGAAGCTCCTTGTAATGCTCTTTTACAGTTTTTAAAAGTGGATTATGGTTATGTCCATTTTGTTGGATCTCTATAAAAATCGGAGTTTCCTCTGTTTTCCTACGTATATACACTCCCACAAATGCAAGGACTATACCTAAAAGAAACCCAACCCTCCATCCCCAATCTAAAAGGGTTTCCTTTGACATTGTAAATGTTAAAACTGCTCCCATAAGAGACCCAAACATTATCCCTATAACTGCACCAAGTAGATTAATGCTTCCGAAAAAGCCTCTCCTATTTTGAGGAGCGTGTTCTACAACAAACGATACAGAAGTCGTATATTCTCCACCAGTGGAAAGTCCCTGAAATATTCTCAGTATAATAAGTAGTATAGGGGCAAGGATTCCTACCTGTTGGTATGTAGGAAGTAATCCTATCAGAAATGTAGGAAATGCCATAAACATGATGGATATGATAAGAGCCTTTTTCCTGCCGTATTTATCCCCTATATAGCCAAACATAACAGAACCCATAGGCCTGAAGAAAAACCCTACGGCAAATGCTCCGAAAGATGCTAAAAGTGAAGCTATAGGATCTTCAGAAGGAAAGAAAACTTGTGCCAATATGGCTGCAAGATATCCGTATAGTGTAAAATCATACCATTCAAGGATGTTTCCAACCATTCCAGAAAGTGCTATCTTAGAGTAAGACTTTTCCTGCAATTCCACCTCCTTAAAATCAGCGTTCACTTTTAAAAAGTCAAGAGAGAAGAGATTTTTTCAAGTTCTCCTGTCATTATGAGAATACCTATTATTATTAAAAGTATTCCACCTACAATCTCAATAACAACGAAGTATCTTCTTATAAAATTGAAAAATTTAAAAAACATATTTATAGCTGCTGCTGTTATTATAAACGGTATCCCTAATCCAAGAGAGAAGGCAAATAGTAGCATAGTCCCCTGTATTACAGTCTCCTGCTGTGAAGCCATCAAAAGAATGGCTCCCAAAATAGGACCTATACATGGAGTCCATCCAAAGGCAAAGGCTATACCTACTAAAAATGCTCCAATAATTCCAGGGGGTTTTTTCTGTATCTCAGTAGTTTTTTGGATATATAGAAGCTTGTAAAATCCAGAGAAGTAGAATATATCAACTGCTAATGCCAGTATAAAGAGGAAAAACATATTTCCAAAAAACTCTCTACTACTAAAAATCTCATATCCGTAAAGTATAACCGTTAAACTTGTAAATCCTAATAAAACCTTTTTTGCATAGGTAGATTGAAGTATCCCTGTGAAGTGGATACCTAAGATTATAACTACTATGGCTGCAATCTTTGATATTATCCATTTATACTCCTGTAAGAATGATCCAACTGCTGTAGATGCAGCTCCCATAAGAGTAAAAACTATGGAAAAACCTATAACAAAAGAAACTGCTGAAGAAACAACTTTCCAGTCTATTCCTTTAGATTCCTGTGTAGAACCTAAGGATATACCTGATATATAGGCTATATAACCAGGAATTATAGGAAGGACACACGGCGATAAGAAACCTAATATTCCTCCAAAAAATGCTGCTAATAGGCTTATATTCTCCATTATCCTTCTCCTAAAGCTTTCTTTATGGCTTGTTCAAATTTATCAGCTGACTGAGGTCCCATAAAGATTTTAACCAAACGGTTATCTCTCCCTATTACATAGGTTATAGGAGTTCCTATTATTCTGTATCTTTCCATAACTTCACTGTTTCCAAATAAAACAGGAATGTCAAACTTCCAATCTTTTTTTATAGATGATATCTGTTTAGGACTATCTGAATCTATCACAATGGCGTAAAATTTAACTTTATCTCTATATTTTGGATATAGATGCTGACTTATTTCCGGAAGCTCTTTTTTACAAGAGTGGCATGTGGTAGCCCAGAATGTTAGAAAAACAACATCATTTTTTAAATCTGAAAGTCTAACGACCTTTCCGGCTTCATCTTTAAGGGAAAAATCAGGTGCTTTTAACTCTCCATAACTTTTAACGGCAAAAAGTAAGATAAATATAAAACTGAAGATTTTTTTCACCTTTAGACCTCCTAAATTGGTTTGTAATATAATAATACAGATACATATAAATTTCATTATGAGGAAGAGCAGACAATGGAAAAAAACTTTTTTGTTAAATCCCACGGACTTGGAAATGATTATATTGTGATGGATTCAGATTATATAACTTTTGAAATAACTCCGGAGTTTGTTAAAAAGATATGTGACGTCCATTATGGAATAGGTAGCGATGGACTTTTAGTTAAATATCCTTCCGAAAAAGCTGATTTTAAATTAAGGATATTTAATCCAGATGGATCAGAAGCTGAGAAAAGTGGAAACGGTTTAAGGATATTCTGTAAATTTGTGTATGACTATGGTTATACGAAGAGTAAAGAATTCACCGTCGAGACCAAAGGTGGTATAGTAAAGGCAAAAATAGAGAAAGAAGAAAACTCAAAAGCAAAAATAATAACAGTCGATATGGGAAGAGCTACATTTAAATCTTCTGAAATTCCAGTGGATACGGAAGCGGAAGAATGCTTGGATATAGATTTAAAAGTAGATGATAAAATTTTTAAAGTTAACTGTGTTTCTGTTGGTAATCCTCACTGTGTTGTGGTTGTTGATGAGTTAAACGAGGAAGAGATTAAAAAGTACGGCAAAGTTATAGAGAATCATCCTATCTTCCCAAACAGGACGAATGTTCAATTTGCAAAACCAATATCAAAAGATGAAGTTCAGATACTTATATGGGAGAGAGGAGCAGGTTATACGTTGGCATCTGGAAGCTCATCCTGTGCCGTTGCTTCTGTTATGGTAAAAAAGGGACTTACGGATAGAAACGTAAAGGTGAAAATGCCAGGTGGAGAACTTCTTATAGAAATTGATGAAGATTTTAACATAAAGATGACTGGAGAAGTCCAAGAGATATGTAAAGGTGTTTTAAGTGATGAGTTTAAATAAGAGAGTATTTATAGGAACATTTCTAACCATAGATATAGAAAAACATCTGATACAGATAAAAAAAGATTTTGGCGGAGTTATATCTGGAAGATGGATTAAAAAGGAGAATCTTCATTTAACATTTAAATTTATAGGAGATATTCCAGTAGAGAGGATACATCTTTTAAAGGAAGTTTTGTCTGATATTATAGATGTAGATATAAACACAGAGATATATTTAAAAGGTTTAGGAGTTTTTCCAAATATCAGCCAACCTAAGATTCTCTATTTAAAAGTTAAGCCAACGAAAGAACTTTTAGATATTCAAAAAGAGATTGAAAACAGACTTTACAGGTTTGGATTTAAAAAAGATATAAAAACATTTATACCTCATATAACTATAAACAGAATAAAAGAAGCAAAAATCTCTCAACTTATGGAGAAACTTCAAAAATATGAAGAAAGAAGTTTCGGTAGCCAAGAAAAAGTAAGGATCAATATAATTGAAAGTGTGTTAAACAGAGAAGGTGCAGAATATAGGGCTCTAATATAAGACATTGCAAAATTAAAGAAATCCATTAAAATTAGTAAAAATTCTGTATACGGGGGTAAGTATAATGAAAAGGATAGCCATTTTAACAGCTGTTTTTGCAACCCTCTCTCTGTCTTCTAACGGTGAAACCATCAAACTTGAAACACCACCGAAAGATGTTGGTAAATACTATCCTCCTAACTCAAAGAAATTTGAGTTTTTAAACTCTATGTATGCTATGTCAACGGCTTTCACAGGAATGTTTACCAATATAGAAGAAAATGACTGGAAAAATGCAGAAAAATGGGCAAAGGCTTTAAGAGATAACTACTTAAATATAGGAAAGATGGTTCCGGAGTTTGATAAAGGACTTAAAAAGGAAGAGGCAGAAGCTCTATTAAAGGCAGTTCAAAACAAGGACATCAATAACATAAAAACCTATGCAGATACAATTGGAAAATCCTGTGTCCAGTGCCACCAAAAATATAAACTCACAACAAAGCTGATGTATCACTATCCTTCTTTCAGTATGATAAACATAGAAGATCCAGTGACAAAGACGTCTAATGAATTTGGAGATCATATGAAGAAGATGACTGACTCAATGAAAAAGATAAGGATATACATTGAAGATGGAAGACCTGATAAAGCTCAAGTAGAGGGGAATAACTTCATAAAGAGATTTAAAGCTGTGGCAGAAAGCTGTTCCGAATGCCATAATAATAAGCTTTCAGAGGAAATCTATTATGGAAAGGATATGGAAGATAAACTTCAAGCCCTATCAAAAGCTCTCCAATCAAAGAATAAAGATGAAGTTTACAAAAATTTAACCTATATATCAGCTAACAACTGCTCAAAATGCCATAACACACACCAAACCATATCAGATCTTAAAAAGTTGATAAAGTGAAGTGATAATGCTAAAATTACGTGAAAAGTAAAATTTAAGAGGTGGAGAGTGAAGGTTATTACCTTCTTTGAGAGAGATCCTGTTTTATATATAGAGAAATTAAAGAATAGTTTAAATGAAATATCTCCGGATTTGTTTATTCTATTTTTACCACCTTATATATACTCCCACAGAGTGTTTTTAGAACTTTTGAAAAATACATTAGGAGATACAACTTATATATCCCTCTCATCAGTTGCTGTAATGGAAGGTAAAAGGATAGGTTATGATCACTTTGGTGGTTTTGCTATCAAATTTGAGAGAAAAGGCAGTTTTGAAATCCATACAGTGGAAAACTTTTCAACAATGGATATAGATTATCTCAAAGAAGATATCAAGAATTTTTTGAAAGAAGGTTCTTACACATATCTCTTATTTTCTACAGCTCAGAATAATCAGATTAACAGACTCTTGGATAGTATATTTAAATCTGATGAATACCCTAAAGTTAGAATATATGGAGGTATTGCATCTTCTAATATTAAAGGTTTTACTACATACATTTCGGAGAACGATAGAGTTTTTGAAGATGGAATTATTATAGTTAAACTTCATAATGTAATTTCTTATAATACATTATCATTTGGATTTATACCTGTCGGAACTAACTACCGGATAACGAAAGCAAAGGATAATAAGCTGTATGAGATAGATGGAATGAATGTTGAATATTTTCTGTTTAATTTACTTTCAAATACACAGTTAAAACCGGAGGATCTCACTCAGGAAACTACTTCTGAAGTTCTCTGGGAGTTTCCACTACTTTTGATAGATGAAGATAGAAAATATATCACCTCTATTAGAACCTTTAATGAATTTGATAAGGATGAGAAATGTGTTAAATTCTATGGTCTTATAAGGGAAGGTTCCTTGATAAAGTTGTCAACCGGAGACAGTGAAGATATACTTAAAGATGTTGAGATAAGAGCTAAAGAGTTTTACAGTATGCTTACTTACAGTAAAAGAAAACCGGAACTGATTCTAAATATAAGTTGTACAGCCAGAAATTATGTTCTTTTAACGGATAATAGAGAATCTGCTGAGCAGGAAATCTACAGTAATACATTAAGAGATTTTAATACTGTAGGTTTTTTGACCTTTGGAGAGATAGGTCTTGATAGATTTGGTAAACCGGGTGAGTTTTTCAATGAGACTTCTATATTAGTCGGATTAGAGGAGTTAAATGGACTATAGAATAAAAGAAAGGATACTTAAAAATATGCTTGTAGAGATAACAAAAAAGTATGATTATATTCTCGGAGACTACAGAGCTCTTGAATCTCAATACAACGAAAGGCTACTAAAAGATTATCTTACCGGCTTATTCAACAGAGATGGCTTTATAAACCAGCTTAAAAATCTTCATAGAAAATGTGAACAGGAAAAGGTAAGTTATGGTGTTTTGGTTTTAGATTTAGATAATTTTAAATATATAAATGGTTTCTACGGACAAGATATAGGAGATATCTTTCTAAAGGAGATATCTAATATCATAGTAAAATCAACACCGGATACATCTATCCATGGTAGGATAGGTGGAGATGAGTTTGCCGTTGCGGTTTATGGAATAGATGAAGAAGATCTTATAAAGATATCTAACAGCATAAAAAATGCAATAGAAGATTTTAGATTTATAGTTGGAGATAGTTTTATCACTTCCACAACTTCCATAGGTATATCATTCAATAAGCAGTGTAAAAACTTTAATCAAGTTTTTGAGGAAGCTTTAAATGCACTTGCTGAATCAAAACAAAAAGGTAAAAATAGTATAACCTTTTATGATATCTTCTTACAGAAAAAATCAGAAAACCTTGTAAGCGGTAAAAACCTTATACTGAATGCCCTATCACAGGAAAATGGTGTAATTCCTTTTCTTCAACCTATAGTTGATGTAAATTCAAGAAAGATTATAGGCGGTGAGTTTTTAATGAGATTAAAGGTAGAAGGGACTGTTTATTCTCCTGCTTCCTTTTTAGAATCTGCATTGTATTTCGGGCTATTAGATAAACTGGAAATCAAGATGTTTTCATATATAGAAAATGTAGATTTTAGTGGTAATAATTTACTTTTCTTCCTAAATAAAAGTATAAATAAAGATGAAAAACTTAACATAATAAAACGAGACATTGATTTTCTAAATAAAATCAGTGAAGATAGAGCTATGAGTTTTGTAATTGAAATTACTGAAAACTCTCTATTTGAGAATATGAGTAATGTTACTGAATTAATAAAGCTTGGAAAAACTCTTGGGATAAAGTTCGCTGTAGATGATTTTGGATCAGGATACACATCTTTGAGGTACCTACGTGAGCTTGATATTGATTTTTTAAAGATAGATGGACATCTCGTAAAGCAGATGGGTAATAATCCAAAAATGGAAGCAATAGTCAAAGGCATAGCTGACATATCTAAATTATTGGGTATTAAAACTATTGCAGAGTATATAGAAACTCAAGAGGATTATAAAAAGTGTATAGATTTAGGAATTGACTACTGCCAGGGATATTACTTTTATAAACCAATGGAGATTAGTGAGTTTTTAAAGTTAATATAAAAGGGAGCCTTTTAAAGGCTCCCCTGAATTTTAATATCTCATATTTCTTGCAATTTCTTCCAATCTTCTTATTCTCTCTTCCGTAGGAGGGTGTGTTGAGAAAAGTTTCATTATAGTGTCAGCTTTCAAAGGATTGACAATCATCATATGAGCTGTTCCAGGATTTACCTCTTGAGCAGCTACAGACTGTAAATTTGGATTATGGGCTATCTCCTCAAGTTTTCTTAAAGCATTTGCCAAACATAACGGACAACCGGATATTTTAGCTCCGGTTTCATCAGCTATAAACTCTCTTGACCTTGATATAGCCATCTGTATCAAAGTTGCAGCTAAAGGAGCTACTATAAACAGTATCAATGCACCTATTATCTGAGCAATCGGATTACTGTCTTCTTCTCTATCTCCTCCAAATATGGAAGAAAAGTAAGCCATATTTGCAAGCATTGAGATGGCACCACCGATAGTCGCTGCTATAGAAGATATGAGGATATCTCTGTTTTTAATATGTCCTATTTCATGGGCTAAAACACCTCTTAACTCCTCTCTATTTAAAATCTGCAGTATTCCAGATGTTACGGCCACAGCTGCATGGTTAGGATCCCTTCCTGTAGCAAAGGCATTAGGAACATGGATAGGAGCGAGATATACTTTTGGTTTTGGTGTTCCGGCTCTTGCCGCTAAATCCTCAACCATCTGGTGAAGCCATGGAGCTTCTTCATAAGGTATCTCCTTTGCTCCGTACATTGCAAGAGCCATCTTATCGGAGAAGAAGTAAGCAAAGAAGTTCATAGCTAATGCAACAAAGAAAGCTATAATCATACCTTGCTTTCCGGCAACTAAATGTCCTATTGCAAGGAACATACCGGTAAGCACGCCAAGTAATAAAACTGTCTTAAACTGGTTTGCCATTTTTACCTCCCGGTAAAATTTTGGAATAAATATAGTAAAAAAGGGAGCTTTTTTCAAGCTCCCTGAGGTAAACAGTTTGTAAACGTTATGTTAATGAACTTCCGGATTGATCACATCATCTGAACCGGATTGACCACCTTGTCCATACAGTTTTGATGCAAATCTGTTAGCTACATTCTGTAATTTATCCATAGCAGACTGTATCTGACTTCTATCGTTTGACTCTATCGCTTTTTTAGCTTCTGCTATGGCATTTTCTGCCTCTGTTATCTCTTCCGCACTGAATTTAGCTTTATTCTCATTAAAGGACTTCTCAAATGAGTAGGTTAGAGCATCAAGTTGATTTCTAAGTTCTATTGTTTCTTTAAACTTCTTATCTTCCTCTTCATGTTTCTTAGCTTCCTCAATTATCTTCTCAATATCCTCTTTTGTTAAACCACTTGAAGGTGTTACTGTTATAGATTGAGCTTTTCCTGTTGCTTTATCTGTTGCAGTTACGTGTAATATACCATCTGCATCTATATCAAAACAAACTTCTATCTGAGGAACTCCTCTTGGAGCTGGAGGTATATCTGTCAGTTTAAAGCTACCGAGTAGTTTGTTTTCTCTTGCAACACTTCTCTCACCTTGGTAAACTGCAATTTCAACCATAGTTTGGTTATCAACGGCTGTTGTGAACATCTCACACTTTTTAGTAGGTATAGGAGTGTTTCTTGGAATAAGGACAGTCATAACTCCACCAAGAGTTTCTATACCTAAGGATAGAGGTGTTACGTCTATGAGTAAAACATCTTTTACTTCACCCTTTAAAACTCCACCTTGTATGGCAGCTCCTACTGCAACGACCTCATCTGGATTAACGGATTTGTTTGGTTCTTTTCCAAAGAAATCTCTTATTTTTTGTTGGACAAGTGGTATTCTTGTAGAACCACCAACTAATACAACTTCATCTATATCAGAAGGTCTTAACTTAGCAGCCTCTAAAGCTCTCTTTACAATCTCCATAGTCCTGTCTATCAGGTCTTTTATCATCTCTTCAAGTCTTGCTCTTGTGAGTTTCTTCTGTAGGTGTAATGGTTGATTTGTATTTGTATCTATGGTTATAAATGGAAGATTTATCTCTGTTTCCATTTTGAATGATAACTCTTTCTTAGCCTGTTCTGCGGCCTCTTTTAGTCTTTGGAAAGCGGTTTTATCTTTTCTTAAATCTATACCGTGCTCTTTTTGGAATTCATCAACAAGCCAGTTTACAATCCTTGCATCAATATCTGATCCGCCAAGATGAGTATCACCGTCAGAAGCTTTAACTTCTATAACACCATCCCCACCTTCAAGTATAGATACATCAAATGTTCCACCACCAAAGTCGTAGACAAGAATTTTTACATCAGATTTTTTGTCAAGTCCGTATGCAAGAGCAGCTGCTGTAGGCTCGTTTATGATTCTTTTAACTTCCAAGCCAGCTATCTTACCTGCGTCTTTTGTAGCCTGTCTCTGTCTCTCGTTGAAGTATGCAGGAACAGTTATAACTGCTTCTGTCACTTTTTCTCCCAGGTAAGCTTCCGCAGCCTCTTTTAACTTTTTAAGTATCTGAGCTCCGACCTCTTCCGGTCTTACTACCCTACCTGCATTTGGAACATCAAAGGCAGCATCTCCTTTATCATCTGCAACTACCTTATAGGGAACATGTTTTATCTCTTGTGTAACTTCCTCAAATTTTCTTCCTATAAATCTTTTAGATTCATAAATAGTGTTTAATGGATCTAAAACTGCTCTTCTCTTTGCAGGTTCTCCTACTAAAATCTCTCCTTCCTTTGTCCAAGAAACAATAGATGGAGTAGTTCTAAAACCTTCTTGGTTTGCTATAACTACAGGCTCACCACCTATAACTACTGAAACAACGGAGTTCGTAGTTCC
The DNA here is from genome assembly GCA_037478615.1 of Hydrogenothermaceae bacterium. Classification (GTDB taxonomy): domain Bacteria; phylum Aquificota; class Aquificia; order Aquificales; family Hydrogenothermaceae; genus JAOABC01. Next base: position 4,584 of record JBBFMH010000019.1, on the reverse strand, counting down.
AAGGTCAATTCCTATCACCTTTCCCATCGTTGAAAACCTCCTTAAAATCTGAATATTTTTACAGTATATATATTAATATTTTAGTATAATCTTGTCAACATTTTTGATAACAGTGTAGTAAAAAATTTTTTTATAGATTTTTTGATATAATAAGTTGTAAAAAAGAGGGATGATATGAATTACTGTTATTTGCATTTTAAGGTTTTTCCAGAGTTTATAAGAGCTGCATTACTTATAACAGATGAAAGGACAAAACCATTAGAGTTTAGGATAACCTCAAAGATAATGATAGATGATCTTCAAAAGATAATTTACGGCGAATCTCTTAAAGAGTCTCTCTTTGTTGAGAAGATAGGTAAAGATCTGATTGATTCTGTTCAGATAGATTTTGGTGTATGTTTTGTAAAAGAGAAAGATCTGCTGAGTTTGAGAGATAAGATAGATAAGCCGTTATTTTTACTGCAGAGATATGATGAGTTTAAAGCAAGAGATAAATTTAGTATAAAATTACAGAGTACTAATACAAAATTTGAACCTATCATGATAAGATTTTTGGCAAAAGATGAAGGTGATATGGGAAGGTTTATGAAGGTTTTTCAAGAAAGTTTTAAATATAGTAATATAATGGAACCTTTTGAAAGGATAGAAAGAGCGATAGAGTTTTTAAATTTACAGGAAGATAATGTTTGAGATTAAACAGATACCTATACATATAGATTCTGAGCTTAAAGAGATAGATTTTAAAATAAACAAAATCCATATATCTGATAATCTTGTAAAATCACTTCCAAACTTAAAAGAAACTGGAAAGATATATATAGGAAAAGATTTTGAGGAGATTAAAGAAAAATTTGGTAACAGAGGAAATGGGAAGGATTCTAAATATAAGTATAGAAATTACTCACTCTTTGATCTATTAACACCTCTTCTGATGCCGTCTATAAATTTTGACTTACCGGATGAGCTGAATTTTCCAAGTAAGCTTTTTGATTATCAAGTTCAAGGAGTGAAGTTTCTCATATCTAACGAAGGATGCTTACTTGCTGACCAGATGGGGACTGGAAAAACTGTTATGACTACAACAGCACTCAGGATACTCTTTATAAAAGGTGTTATAAAGAAAGCTCTGATTGTTGTTCCTTCCAGTCTTATATCAGTATGGGAAGAGCATATATCAAAGTGGGCTCCGGAACTAAACTTTATAACTATAATGGAAGGGAAAAGGCAGAGAGAAATACTTTGGAGCGTAAAGAGTCATATCTATATAGTTAGCTATGACACTCTTAAAAACGATTATAAAGAAAGGCTTAATATGTTAAAGGAGTTTTCTAAGGATCTTGATATCATAGTTTTAGATGAAGCTCATAACATAAAAAATAAAGATACATCAAAGGCAAGGGCTGTTAAAATTTTCTCAAAGAAGGCAAAATATAGATGGGCTCTATCGGGGACACCACTTCAAAATAACTTAAGGGAGATTATATCTCTGTATGAATTTCTAAAACCAGATGAAAAGATACCTGAAAAGATAACACAAGAGGAAGTTCGTGATCTTATAAAACCTATAATGCTTCGCAGACTTAAGAAGGAGATACTTACTCAGCTTCCGGAAAAACTACCTCCTGAGATTGAGAGATTTAATCTGTCTCCTATTCAGAGAGAGTATTACGAAAAGTTTTTACATTCCGAACAGAAGAGACTGTCAACAATATTTGAAAGGTATAAAAATGAGAGGAACTTTCTGTTTATGATGAAACAGAATATAATATTTTCACTTCAAAAGTTAAGACAGATATGTAACTTTCCACCGGAATCTATACATAGTCCGAAAGCAGATAGGATGGTTGACCTTGTTAAGGAGATTATAGAAAATCAGGATAAGGTAGTTATATTTTCAAATTTTATAAATGAAGGAATAGATAAGATAGTTAAAAATTTAAGGAGCTTCTTAAATCATAACAGTATAGCTGTATACCATGGAGGTTTAAGTAAGGTAGAGAGAGATAAGGCTGTAAAAAGTTTTATGGAAGACGATGAATGTAAAGTTTTTGTAGGGACAATAACGGCAGCTGGAGAAGGTTTAACTTTAACTGCCGGAAGTTATGTTATATTCTTTGACCTTCACTGGAATCCTGCTAAAATGTGGCAAGCTGAAGATAGAGTTCATAGAATAGGTCAAAACAGTAAGGTCAACATCTATAAATTCATAATGAATGATACAGTAGAAGACAGAATACTTCAGAGATTAAAGCAGAAGGAAATGATGATAGATTCTGTTATAGACTCAGAGATAAATGAGATAGAAAGTGTAACTCTTGATGAACTTCTTGATTTTGTAGGACTGAAATTGGTTGTATAATAGTTTTAAACTAACTTTTAAAGGAGAGTGTGTTGAGAAGAGTTATAGCTGTAATTTTATCTTTATTTTCAATATCTTTTGCTGACAGTCTGACCGTTGATAAATCTGGATTTTCTACTTACACACAGATTAACGAGTTTATTCTTCCAGAGGGAGAAAGTGTCGTAGGTCCTATAAAGCTACTTCCATTGGCAAAAGTGGAGAGTTTAGTAATAACACCTACAGACTCTACTGTTTCAGTTGTTGGTTATGTATTTGAACCTTCAAGGAATAATTGGATAGAGAATGTAGTTGGAAAAACGATATCTATTGAGGGTGAAGGAAGGGTTATATCCGGAACGGTTATATCAGTTAAAGATGGATATATAACAATCGATACTAAGAGAGGTCTTGTTATAACAACTTTACCGACTTTCCCAAGTAGATTATCATCTTCACTTAACTGGCAAGACCTTATGTCTCCTAAAATAACAGTCAGATTAAAATCATCAAAACCTCAAAACGCTACTGTAAAAATCTCATATCCTCTGGAGGGGTTTAGCTGGCAGGTGAGTTATGTTGGAAATGTGATGAAGGATAAAGTTTTGATACAGCAGTTCTATACAATCAAAAATGAAACCTCTCTAAATTTAAAAGATGTGGAACTTTATATAAAGGATAGAGATATGACTGTTAAGCTATTTAATAAGACTTTTATAGAGCCTTACACCTCAAAGGTTGTTAAATTTAGAGAGATGGAAGGTAGTTTGTCAGGAAAAGTTATAAAAATACCGGAGAAGTACAATTTGAATAATACTACCATAAATCTTTACAAAGATAATATCTTTTTAGGAACTTTCAAAATAATAAATAACGCCGTGAATTTACCTTGAAAGGTAAGCTTTACGTAGTCGCAACACCTATAGGTAATCTTAAAGATATAACTTTAAGAGCTTTGGAGGTTCTTAAATCTATCAACTATATAGCCTGTGAAGATACAAGGCATACGAAAAAGCTTTTAAGCTATTACGGCATAACTGATAAAAAACTTATCTCTTACCATGACTATAACGAAGAGAAAACAGCTCCAAAAATTTTAAATATACTGCAAAGTGAGAATGTGGCTCTCGTTTCTGATGCAGGAACTCCCTGTATATCGGATCCAGGATACAACATAGTAAAACTGTGTAGAGAAAACGGTATTGACGTTATCCCTATACCAGGAGCTTCAGCTCTGACAGCAGTCCTCTCTGTAAGTGGACTTCCAACAGACAGATTTCTCTTTGTAGGATTTTTACACCAAAAAGAAAGTCAAAAAACTAAACAGATTAAAGAGTATTTAAATTTAGGATTTACATTCATCTTCTATGAAAGTCCTTTAAGAGTTTTAAACAGTTTGGAAATTATACGTACTGTAGATAAAGATGCTAAGGTGTTTATAGGAAAGGAGCTCACAAAAATACATGAAAAATATTTCTACGGGACTGTTGAAGATGTTATAAACTATCTAAAACAGAACAGAGAAAATCTAAAAGGAGAGTTTGTTATTGTTGTCTATCCTTCAGAAAAAGAAGAAGAGATAAATATAGAGGAAGAGGTAAAACAGCTTTTGTCATCAGGAAAATCTACAAAAGATATAACAAAACTCATTACTGCAAAATACAATCTACCTAAAAACAGGGTTTATAAAACCATAATGGATATTAAAGGAAAACTTTAAATCTATCCACTTTAAATCTAAGTTGTGGTGTTTTCTTCATATCTATCTTTTTACTTAAGACATATCTTATATGTCTGCTCTCTCTATTTAAGTTCTCAACTATGGCTTCCTCGTCCCTTAAAGATGATATATAGATATCCGCCACACTTAAATCAGCCTTTGTATCTACAATATTTACAGATACAAAGTTATCAAGTCCAAACTCATACTCTTCTTTTAAAATTTCACTTAACTCTCTCTTTATAAGTGAGTTTACCTTTTCCATTCTATTTGTCTTTTTTTCCATAACTCATCACCTTTATATAATTTCTTGGGATATATTTATATGCAAATCTGGAAAATTTTCATCAAGAAAATTTATAACTGACTGTAATATCTTATCAAGATGTTTTCTATCTGGAGCTACAGTTACAACAGCAATCACCGCAGACTGCCAACTATCCTGATTATCCACTTCAGCTACAGAAACGTTAAATTTATTTCTCAACTTTTCTCCGGAGAGAAAGCTTCATTAGCAATTCATGAT
>JBBFMH010000018.1:13221-16617 GCA_037478615.1 Hydrogenothermaceae bacterium | reverse complement strand
GTTTAATTCTTAACTTACCTGTGTAGAATGGGTGACAGTTGTTACACACTTCAAGATACACTGTCCCACCTTTTACAGTATAGATTTCAAACTCATTTCCACAACCACATACAAACTTCGTTAATTTAAGTTCTGGATGTATTCCTGCTTTCATTTTTCCTCCTTTCATAAAAAATGTAAATATATATTATATCATGCATTCATTGATTTCAAAAACTCTTCATTCGTCTTAAACTTACCTAACTTACTGAGTAAAAACTCCATAGCCTCGACTTCATCCATAGTTGATAAGAACTTTCTCAGTATCCACAGTCTCTGCAATTCCCAATCTTTTACCAACAGCTCTTCCTTTCTCGTACCAGATTTACTTATATTTATCGCAGGGAAAACTCTCTTTTCCATAAGTCTTCTGTCAAGGTAAAGTTCCATATTACCTGTTCCTTTAAACTCTTCAAATATAACGTCATCCATCCTTGAACCAGTTTCTACAAGTGCTGTTGCGAGTATAGTTAAACTTCCACCATTTTCTATATTCCTTGCAGCTCCGAAGAACTTCTTAGGTCTCTGTAATGCGGTTGCTTCTATACCTCCGGATAAAACCCTTCCGGAAGGTGGAGTAATAGAGTTAGAAGCCCTTGCAAGTCTTGTCATAGAATCAAGTAGTATAACCACATCCCTGCCTTCTTCCACAAATCTCTTCGCTTTCTCTATAACCAGTTCAGATATCTGTATATGTCTCTCTGGTGGTTCATCAAAAGTTGATGCTACTACCTCCGCACCAGATCCAACTATCCTTCTCATCTCTGTAACTTCTTCCGGTCTTTCATCTATCAGAAGGATTATAAGATGGACTTCGGGATGATTTTTTATTATAGCTTTTGCTAATCTTTGAATTAAAACAGTTTTACCTGCTTTAGGTGGAGCTACTATCAGTCCCCTCTGACCTTTACCGATCGGGGAGATAAGACTTACAACCCTTGTAGATAGGTCAGATGGGTCATATTCAAGGTTAAATCTCTCCGTAGGGTGATAAGGTATTAACTTATCAAAAGGAGGTCTCAATCTCGCATTTTCTATAGGTGTATTACCTACAAAATCAACCCTAACTAATGCTCTATACTTCTCACCTTCCTTTGGATTTCTTGCAGATCCCCTTATAAAATCTCCGTTTCTCAATCCCATTCTCTTTATCTGGGAAGGGGAGACGTAAACATCCTGAGGACTTGGTGCGTAGTTATTTTCCAAGAATCTTATAAATCCGAAAGATTCAGGTAGTATTTCAAGGACACCTTCAATTCTCGTTATACCCTCTTTTTCTTCCTTTTTCTGTATTATCTTATCTATAAGCTCTTCTTTTTTTAAACCTGTAACTCTCTCTAACCCTAACTCTTCTCCTATTTCTCTTAGTTCAACTAAGGTTTTCTCTTTTAAACTTTCTCTGGTGATTGTGGACAAGTCCATATTAACCTCCTTTACTTTCCTATACAGAATTTACTGAATATGCTGCCCAAGATATCTTCAGTAGTTATAAAACCGATAATTTCATCAAGATTTTTCTCAACTTCTTGGATGTTTAGCATTAAAATTTCTTTATTATCTATTAAAAACTCTATCTCCTTCTCTATGCTTTTTATACCTTCTATAGCTTTTTCAATGAGGATTTTTTGTCTAAGATTTATATAAACTTCATCTTCTGTTTCAGATATTCCAACTTTTTCTAAGATCTTCTCTTCAAGTTCTTTAAGTCCGATAGCTGAAACTGAACTTGTATATATTATATTATCAGATTTTATAAAATTATCAAGATCTTTCTTCCCTAAATCAACTTTATTTCCTACTATGATGTGATTTTTATCTTTAATTTCATGGTATATCTTTAAATCTTCCTCTGTAAGCCCTTCTGATACATCAAAAACGAATATCACTATATCAGCTTCCTCTATCTTCTTTTTTGCTATCTCTATACCTAACTTTTCTATTTTGTCTGTGGTTTCCCTTATACCTGCTGTATCTAAAAGCATTATAGGTATATCTTTTATCTTTATTCTCTCCTCTATAAAATCTCTCGTTGTCCCTGATATATCCGATACTATCGATCTTTCATAACCTATAAATGCATTAAAAAGTGAAGATTTCCCTACATTCGGTCTGCCAACAATAGCAAGTTTAATACCTTCCCTTACAATTTCTCCCTTTTTGTATGTGGAGAAAAGGTCTAAAAGATTTTTTTCCACTTCTTTTAACTTTGAGATAACAAAGTCTGAATCTATCTCTTCTACATCTTCCGGAAAGTTAATCTCCGCCTCTATTAATGTTATAAGTTCTATGAGAGATTCCCTTAAGCTGTTTATCTTCTTTGATAATTTCCCTTCGAGGATGTTAACTGCAGCTTTTGCCGCCTTTTGGGTTTTTGCTGATATTAACTCTGCTATAGCTTCTGCTTGAACCAGATCTATCTTACCGTTTAAAAAAGCCCTCTCTGTAAACTCTCCTGGATTTGCAAATCTTGCACCAAGATGTATGGCCTCCTCTATTATCTTTTTAACTACCGGAATACTGCCGTGGGGATGTATCTCTATAACATCTTCTCCGGTGAAACTTGCAGGTTTTTTAAAGAATATAAGTAACCCCTCGTCTAAAACATTATCCTCTCTATCTATAATTTTACCAAAGTAAACTTTTCTTGGTTCTACATCTTTTGATATTCTAAAGAGTTTTTTACCTATCTCTAAGGCTTTCTCACCACTTATACGGATAACAGCAACTCCCGATGGTATAAGGGGAGTTGCATTTGCGACTATAGTATCTCTCATTTTTTCATTGTCTTATTAACTATGAAACTCTGTATTAAACCAAGTATGTTGTTTGTAAGCCAGTATAAAACAAGTCCGGAAGGAAAAGTTAAGAACATAAATGTAAATACCACAGCTGTAACATACATTATTATCTGCTGATTTTTATCTGTGGAAGGAGTTATAAACTGTTGAGCTATCATAGAAAGTCCCATCAGTATTGGTAGTATGTAGTATGGGTCTTTGTCGGATAGGTCTTTTATCCAAAGTATAAATGGAGCACCTTTTAACTCTACTGTAACCATCAAAACATTGTAAAGTGCTATAAATACTGGTATCTGGACCAAAATTGGTAAGCATCCTGATAGTGGATTTGCTCCGGCTTGAGCATAAAGCTTCATCATCTCTTCCTGTAGCTTTTGAGGGTCTTTTGCATACTTTTTCTTTAACTTTTCCATTTCCGGAGCTAAATCTGCCATTTTTTTCATAGCCTTTAGGCTCTTATGGTTTAGAGGGAAGAAAATTATTCTTATCAGTACTGTTAAAATGATTATGGCTACTCCCCAGTTAGGGATATACTCGTAGAAGAAATGTAAAAGTAAGA
>JBBFMH010000018.1:0-13211 GCA_037478615.1 Hydrogenothermaceae bacterium | reverse complement strand
GAATAAAGGTTTTCCGAATATTCCAAAAAATCCGAAATCTATAGAGCTTCTTAAATCTAAGTTTATATTCCAGTTTTTCTCATATTTCTCTGTAAGATCTCCAAGTAGTGAGTATAGTTTGGCACCTCCATAAACAAAACCATCAAAGTTAGATGGTATATTTACTAGAACGGCTGTAGTATCTTTGTTCAGGGGAACTATCTTTACAGTATTTATACCTTCTTTCAGAGATAGTATCTGGAAGAAGTATTTATTTTCTTCCCCTGCCCATAAAATTTTATCATTTATAGTGATTGTAGATTTAATATCATCAATACTGTACTTTAAAATATCGTTTTTGGTTTTTATAATTGGACCTTCGTGTCCAAAACTTCCCTCTGATTTTAACGTTAATGCAGATAGATACCACAGGTTGTATTTTTCTAAACCTTTTGAGTTTAATTGAATGTCCATACTTCCGTCGTTATTCAATGTATATGTTTTAGAGACCTCAAATCCATCTCCTTTTAGAGAGAATGTTATGGTGTTTCCAGTTTGTTTTACATCATATTTTGTTAAATTTAATATGTTGGTTAAGTTTCTATCATTTGTTATTATATCTCCCGGGTATAGACCGGAGTTTTTGGCGTAATCAGATATCATATCTTGATTGTACTGCTTTACGAAAATGGAAGTTATTCTTCCACCGTATGGTGTAAACTGTATATCAAAATCTGGTGTAGAGATCTTTATGTTCTCTTTTGGGATACTCTGTCTTTGAGTACCAAGTGAGAAATCTATATCGCCGTAATTCTCAATTTTTTGCACAGCCTGACTTGTTTGAGCTGTAGTCTTCTGTTTATTTTCGGTATCTTCTTTTGGCTGTGGAAATAGATAAGAACTGAAAAAACTGAATGATACTACCAATATAGAAACTGTCACAAAGAATATAAGCATTCTCTTTTGGATATCTTCCTGCATCTTTTACCTCTCTAATTTTTATGGATAATCAACCCCACCTTTTGAGTAAGGGTTACATCTCAATACTCTCCAAACGGTCTTTAAAAGTCCCTTAAAGAATCCATATTTCTCAAAAGCCATAATTGAGTAATGGGAGCAGGTTGGATAAAATCTACATGATGGCTGTTTAAAAGAAAATATCCTCTGATACGTCTTAACGATAAATACTGCTATCTTAACTAACATAACTTCTCAAGCTCTTTAAATGCTGATTTAATCTGATTCTCAACTTCATAACTCTTTTTATTTAAAATATGCTGCTTTCCTACGAGTATTATATCACAGCTTAGATTTTTGTATTCATTAAGGGCAGACCTTACAGCCTGCCTCAAAAGCCTTTTCACTCTATTTCTTTTGACAGATAGTCTAAAAATCTTCTTTGGTGCAACAAAGAGAAATCTTGGATAACCTAACTGGTTCTGTCTGAAAACTACCGTAAAGTCCTCAAACTGTAACCTATTCTTCTGAGAGAAAAGTTCTGATATCTCCTTTTTATTTTTTAACACTATCATGAAGGAGCTAAACGTTTTCTTCCTTTTGCTCTCCTTCTTGCTATAATCTTTCTTCCGGATTTTGTCCTCATTCTTGCAAGGAATCCGGAAACTCTCTTTCTCTTCTTATTAGAAAGATGGGACTTAGCTTTCATATTTGCCATAAGCCAAAACCTCCTTTTAAAATAGTAAAAGAGCAGGCTTAAACCTGCTCTTAAAATGTTGGTAAATCTAAAATCTTATTAGAATCCAGCTTTAGAGTCAAATATACCTGTGAAGATGAAGATTATTGCTATAAGTAGTGCGTAGAGAACGAATGTTTCGATCAAAGCCATACCGATAAACATAGTTGTGAGGAGTTTTGGTCCCATGTTTGGATTTCTTGCCATTCCTTCGAGGACTCCTCTTATAGCATTACCAAGACCTGCTGCACCACCACCAGCAGCTGCACCTATAGCAACTCCCGCACCTATAGCTAAAGCTCCGTAAAATACAGCTCTTGCCATAGGATCTCCTTCTGCTGCAAATGCTGCAGAAACTGTTCCTACAAGAACCATCAGCATAAGGACTCTTGAAAACTTAGCCATTACTTATACAACCTCCTATGAGTATTTATTTCACTATTAAAACGCTACAGTTTGCCTTTTTATTCAGATATTCATACTCGTCTGTTAAAACTACTAAATCTGGGTTTTCCTCTTGGATAAACTTTCCTATAACATCTTTTATTCTTCCAGAGCAGTCTATTATATACTTATACTTACCAGTATAACTACTCATCAAGTCATCAAGTTTCGCTTGAGCACTTTCTTTACTCTTTTGATTTAAGTCCGGAGGAATTGGCATGCCAAAACTTGCACTCCATCTTTTCATCATATACACATCAACTATCTCGTAAAATATTACTAACTCGCTGCCGTATTTAGATGCTAAATCTTTAGCAAACTCTAAAGCCTTCAAGGATTGGTTGTCAAACTGAAAATTTATAAATATCTTCTTTATCTCCATAGTTTCCCCTTTATTAATGTTCTTCGTGTGTTATAGCACCAGCTATATACACAGTTGTAAGAACAACAAATACGTAAGTCTGTAAGAATACAGCTATCAAGTGTATCAACATAACAGGCATAGGAACTAAAAGAGGTATAAGCATTATCAGAACAATACTTATAAGCTCGCCACCGGTCATATTTGCAAATAGACGGAGAGCCAACGTTACAGGTCTGCTTAGGTGGCTAAGAAGCTCTATTATCACGAAAACCGGAGCCATTGCAGGGACAGGTCCCAAGAAATGTTTAAAGTAAGACAGCCCGTTTGTTCTTATTCCTTCAAAGTTATATATGAAGAAGACCATTAATGCAAGGGCCATGGTTGTATTTAAGTTTGCAGTAGGGGATTCAAATCCAGGAATCATCCCAAGTAAGTTGCCAAAGAATACAAACAGCCCTATAGCTGCTATTAACGGGAAGTATTTTCTTCCTTTTTCTCCCATATTCTCTCTTATCATGTTGTCTATAAACTGGATGTATATCTCAAAGATGTTTTGTATAGGTGTTGGAACTAATCCAGGTTTCTTTGCTAATGCCATAAATAGTATCGGCACAGCTATCACAACAAGTAAAGCCATAGCAACATGAGTTTGCATTATCTGGGACTCCAAAGTTAGCCTCCATTCTTTCTTAAATTCTGTAATATTATACAGAAAAATTTTGAGGATGTAAATTGATTTTTTCTTTAAAAGCTTTTATACTCTCTAAGGCTATATCCACTTTAACTGCTTTTCTCTTTTCTTTGTCTTTTATCCTATTCTCAGTATCAGGGAGTATGGCGAAGTTTGGTCCCATAGGTTGTAGTTCGTTTTTCGCTGTGGTTATGTAGTTTATAAGAGAGCCTATAATACTTTCCCTTGGGGGAGCTAAAGGTTCTTCTCCTCTCAATATCCTAACTACATTTATACCTGCAATTATCCCTGTTGAAGCACTTGCCATATATCCTTCCACTCCTGTTATCTGTCCGGCAAAAAGTATGTTTGGTTTGGATTTTAACTGTAAGGTTGGATATAGGAGTTTTTGAGACTGTATAAATGTGTTTCTGTGTATGGAACCAAGTTTAACAAACTCTGCATCTTTTAAAGCTGGAATAAGTCTAAAAACTTTCTTTTGGTCGGGATATTTTAACTTTGTCTGAAAACCTACCAAGGATAGAAGTGTCCCCTCTATATTTTCTTTTCTCAGCTGGACTACGGCAAATGGCTGTTTTCCTGTTTTCGGGTCTATAAGTCCAACAGGTTTCATAGGTCCAAATAGTAAGGTCTGTTTTCCTCTCCTTGCAATCTCCTCTATCGGAAGACATCCTTCAAAATATACGGCTCTCTCAAAATCTTTAAGTGGAACTTGTTCCCCCTTTAAAAGCTCTTCGTAGAATATCTCATACTCCTCTTGAGTTAATACACAGTTAAAGTAATCTGCTGAACCTTTACCATATCTGTCAGCCCAAAATCCTTTTGAGTAGTCAACCGTTGAGGCATCTACCACTGGAGATATCGCATCGTAAAAGTATAGATACTCACTTCCTGTAAGTTTCTGTATCTCTAAAGACAACTTCTCAGATGTAAGTGGTCCGGAAGCTATAACTACCAAACTGTCTCTTGGAATCTCCGAAATCTCTTCTCTTACAACTTCTATATTAGGATGATTTTCTATAATCTCTGTTATCTTTTTAGAGAATTTTTCCCTGTCAACAGCGAAAGCTTGACCTGCTGGAACCTTAAACTCTTTTGCCACTTTTAAAATTATAGAGTCAAGTACATCCATCTCCTGTTTTAATAGTCCAGAGGCTGATGTGGGAGATTCACTGCCAAAGGAGTTGCTACATACTATCTCTGCGAGATATGGTGTTCTATGGGCTGGAGTAGATCTTTTAGGACGCATCTCATAAAGTTTAACTTTGAAACCAGCGTTAGCTATTTTGTATGCCGCTTCTGTTCCGGCAAGTCCGCCACCTATAATAACAACTTCAGACATTTAACTTTCTTTCCAAGAATAATTTCCAGTTTTAAACACCTCTTTCTTCCATATAGGTGCTCTTGCCTTCACATTGTCAACTATATATCTACATCCTGCAAAGGCTTCCTGTCTGTGACCTGCCCAAACAGCCACGAGGAAAGAAGGAACCCCTACCTTTACAACCCCGGTTCTGTGGTGAACAACGGCATGTTTTATACCAAATCTTTCTTTTGCTTCCTCTACTATCTCCCTTATAACTTTTTCTGCCATTGATATGTAGGCTTCATAGTGAAGCTCCTCTACCTCTCCATCTTCGGGAGCAGACCTTGCAACTCCTAAGAATATATCAACTCCACCACAACCATCATCTTTAAAGGAGTTAAAAACATCATCTAAACTAAACCAATCTTCCCCTATGTATATGTCTGGTACTAACATTTTCCACCCTTATCTATGTATTCTTGAAATGATTTAACTCTATCATAACATTTTGTTCCTATGTAGTCTGCAAGCTTTATAAAATAATCTTTTGGTAAATAACCAGGTATTATACCAAAAAGCTCATAATCTTTCTCAGGTAGAAATACTGCTATTGTAGGATAACCTGTAACTCTGTATATTGATGTTAGAGTCTGCTCATCCATAACTTTTTTACTTTCTGGGTCTATAACCTGTCTCTTACCTTCTACATTTACTATGGCTATATCTATATTATTCTTCAATAAGCTCTCTTTAAGTTGTAAATCTTTAAGGTCTTTGTTTAACTTCTCACAGTATTGACATGTTTCTGACTCAAATACCACTATAAGATTTTTCTTATTTTCCATAGCTGGCTTTATTACACTATTTGGGTCAACAGTAAATTTCGGCTCCTTTGATTGATTACATGAGAAAAGGCTTACCGCAATCATCAAAACAACCGTTAGTACAATTTTTCTCATCAAAAACCTCTCTCAAATTAATTTTCAGATAAAAGTTATCTCTACTAAGCTAACTTTTCAAGAGCTTCTTTTATCCTACTTACACCTTTCTGAATATTTTCCATAGATGTAGCATAGGAAAGTCTTATATAACCTTCCTTTCCGAAGGCAGAACCTGGAACGACAGCAACCTTTGCCTCTTCAAGTAGATACTCTGTAAGTTTCATATCGTTTTCAAATTTACCAGCTGTGTAGTAACTGACATTAGGAAAAGCATAGAATGCACCCTGAGGGAGAGTACATTTAACTCCTTTTATACCGTTTAATGCTTCCACAATGTAGTTTCTTCTTTTTATAAACTCTTCTCTCATCTTTCTTGGAAACTCTCCACCATCCTTAAGTGCCTCTATTGCACCATACTGTATAAAAGTAGTAGGGTTGGATATTGTTTGACTCTGCATATTCACTATTGCTTTTGCAAACTTCTCAGGAGCTGCAACCCATCCAAGTCTCCATCCAGTCATTGAGTAAGATTTTGAGAATGCACTTACGGTAAAAGTTATCTCCCTTACTTCTTTTGACAAAGATGCTATACTTACATGTTCCTCATCGTATGCAAACTCCTCATAACACTCATCAGATACTATAGCTATATTATTTTTCAGACAAAACTCTGCTATCCTTTCAAGTTCTTTTCTCGGTATAACTGCACCTGTGGGATTTGAAGGTGTATTTAGGACTAAAGCTTTGGTTTTTGGTGTTATGGCATCTTTGATGTGGTCAACTGTTAAAACAAAACCGTTATCTTCTGAAAGTTCTACTATCTTTGGAACTCCATCGTTTATAACTATCTGCTCTGTGTATGATACCCAGTAAGGGGCAGGAACTATAACTTCATCTCCCTGATTTAGGATGACGGCAAATATCTCGTACAGTCCCATCTTAGCTCCGGGACATACCACTACCTCTGAAGGGCTATACTCAACTTTATTTCTAACTCTGAGTTTTTCGGCAATTGCCTGCCTTAACTCGGGTATTCCTCCTGCAGGGGAGTATTTTGTCTTTCCCTCTTTTAAAGCTTTAATAGATCCTTCCTTTGCATAATCCGGAGTATCAAAATCTGGCTCTCCGGCACCAAAGCTTATAATATCTACTCCTTTTGATTTTAACTCGTTGGCTTTTGCAGTTATTGCCAATGTCTGTGAAGGTTTTATCCTCTTAATTCTTTCAGAAAGTTCTATCAACTCTTTTTCTCCTTAAAATGAAGTTTATCATTAAAATTTTATCAGATTTTGGTTATTGTTTTTTAAAATTTTTATGCTATTTTTAAATTAATAATCAAACCAAAAGTTAAGGGGTTAGAGATGTCGGAGTATATTGTAGTGTTTATAACGGTTCCAACCAAAGAAGATGGATTTAGGATAGCAGACACTATAGTAGAGAAAAAGGTTGGGGCATGTGTAAATGTAGCACCATTAGAGCAGTCTGTATTTTTCTGGAAGGGAAATATAGAAAAGGAAAAAGAGTATCTCCTTATAGTAAAAAGTAAGTTAGAGAAATTTGAAGAGTTGAAAAACACTGTTAAATCTATTCATCCCTATACTGTTCCGGAGATAATAGCTATCCCTATAGTTGCTGGGAATAGCGAATATCTAAGTTGGATAGATGAAACTTTAAATAGAGGTTAAGTTAATATGAACTTCTTAGAGAAGTTAAGATTATTGCCTGTCATAATGCTTCTAACCTTTTTATTTTTCTTCATACTCAATCCTTTTGTTATTATTCCAAGTGGATACGTAGGTATTAAAAAAACTTTTGGGAAAATAGATGATACAGAATTAAAAGAAGGGCTAAATATCATTGTCCCTCTGATTCAGTCTGTGGATAGAATAGAGATAAGAACGAAAGTTTTGGAGTTTATATCTCAAAAGAACAATCAGATAAATGCTTTATCTAAAGATGGTCTTCCAATAAATGTTGATATTGCAGTTTTATATAAGGTTGAGCCAGATAAAGCGGCAGAACTTGTTAAGCGGTATGGGTATGATTTTGATGAGAGAATAATAAAACAGATAATAAGAACAGCGGTAAGAGATTCCGTATCTACTATGGATAGTGCCAATGTGTACCAAGAGAGACAAAAACTTCAGGAAAGTATCATTAAAGAAGTGAAAGAACAGTTAAATCAGAGATTTATAGTTTTAGAAGATATACTTATAAGAGATATAAGACTACCAAAAGCTGTTGTAGATGCAATAGAACAAAAAAGAAGAGCTTACGAAGAGGCGCAAAAAATGCAGTTTTTGTTGGAGAGGGAGAAGTTGGAAGCAGAGAGGAAGAAGGTTGAAGCAGAAGGTATAGCAAAAGCAAATGAGATAATTGCAAACTCTCTTACAAAGGAATACTTGTCCTGGAAGTTTATAGAAAATATACAGGAATATGCAAAAAGTGAAAATAACACTATAATCCTTATCCCTTATGATTCAAAGTTAACTCCTATATTGAATGTCCCTAATCAGCAGCAGAGGTAAGAGAGATGTCTAACACTATAATAATTATAATCTTTGCTATTTTAATGTTTACACTGATTGCAGGTTTTGAGTTTCTTTTTAGTATCATGCCAATAATAGCCGGAGGGTTTAAGATGGATGGATTTCTATTAGTTATAGTTGTTTTAGGTGTTATATTTATTGCTTCCTCTGTTAAGGTTATCAATGAGTATGAGAGGGCTGTTGTTTTTCGTTTAGGAAGAGTTTTAGGTAAAGCGAAAGGTCCCGGTGTGTTCATACTTATTCCTTTTATAGATAAAATGGTAAAAGTCTCCCTAAGGATTGTCACTCTGGATGTCCCAACTCAGGATGTAATAACAAAGGATAATATATCTGTTCAGGTAGATGCCGTTGTTTACTTTAAGGTTATTGATCCTATAAAAGCTGTGATAAACGTTGAAAACTATCTATATGCAACTTCACAGATATCTCAAACCACTCTCAGAAGTGTTTGTGGACAGGCTGAACTTGATGAACTTCTCTCTCAGAGAGATAAGATAAATGTTAAACTCCAAGAGATAATAGATCAGGAGACTGATGCTTGGGGTGTGAAAGTTGTAGCTGTTGAGCTAAAGAGAATAGATATAACAGAGGAGCTCAAGAGAGCTATTGCAAAACAGGCGGAAGCTGAAAGGGAAAGAAGAGCTAAAATTATACAGGCTGAAGCAGAGTATCAAGCGGCTCAGAAGTTAACAGAAGCTGCAGAACTGTTAGCAAAACATCCATTGGCAATTCAATTAAGATATTTAGAGACTTTGTCAACAGTTAGTCAAAATCCGTCAAATACAGTAGTTTTACCGTTACCTGCAGAGATTTTGGAACTTCTAAAAAGTAAAAAACAAGATAAGGAATGTTAGAAAAACTCGGAGCTTGGAATGGAGTTTAAGTTCTCTTCCTTCTTTTTCTCTTTCTGTGAATGTATTAAAACATATTCAGCCAATTTCAAAGCTTCTTCATAAGGTATATTATACGGTGGCATGTAAGCAAAACCAGGCCAATTTGCAGGATTTGGCTTTATTATCAATTTTGCGACTTTCTCTATGGCTTTTTTGCTTGTACCATATCTCTGTGATATCTCCTTAAAAGATGGTCCGGTTTTTCTTTCATAAGGAGAATGACATCCATTACAGTTATATTTTATGTAGAGTTGTTTTCCGTCATTGGCATAAGAGAAAATCGGTAAAGTAGCTAAAATGATTAACAACCTTGACAACATATCAAATTAAAAAGGAGGCTTAAAGCCTCCTTGAAATATGTTACTTGTGAGAGAGCATAAATTGAGCTAAAGCTTTAAGTTCATCATCTTTCATTGCTTTTGTAGTGTTGATCTGTGGCTTCATGATAGCTTCTTTAGCTGGATCAACTATAGCTTTTCCTTCACCTTTTAAGAATTTGATTAAATCAGCTTCTTTTCCAGCGTAAGCTGCAGCTATCTTCTTGAGAGATGGTCCTACAGTGTCAGCTGCTGCTTGGTGGCAAGCTGTACAGCCTTTTTGTTGGAAAAGAGCCTTACCATCTGTTGCAAAAGATGCAGATGCAACAGCCATCACAGATGCAACTGCTACTACAAACTTCTTCATATTAATACCTCCTATTAAAGAATTTTCAAGCTAATAGTTTACTCTAACGTTGTTTTAAAATCAATTACATTTCTTTAATTTTAAGCCTATTCAATTGTTCTATTTGTAATATAATCAAAAATTATGCCAAATGTTAGGTTGATTTAGGACCTTTTATATTAAGGATTTTTCTAAAGAAAGATTTGCAAATTTTCAAAATTACCTTTAAATTTTATATATGTGATATTTATCATTTATAATCTTATTAAGAATTGTTATTATTAAGACTGTAAAAATTTTATTAGGGAGGTAAAATCATGGAAGAGAAAGTTGTTTTAGTAGGTCAGGAAGTACCTGATTTTGAGATGGAGACTTACGATCCTGCAACAGGAAAGTTTGGAAAGTTCTCTTTAGCTGATGCTAAAAAGGCAGGAAAGTGGACAATTCTATTTTTCTATCCAGCAGATTTTACATTTGTATGTCCAACTGAGCTTGCTGATTTAGCTGAAAAATACGAAGAGTTAAAACAGCTTGGGGCTGAAGTTGTATCTGTTTCTACAGATACTAAGTTTGTCCACCTTGCATGGCAAAGAGATGAAAAACTTCTTGAAAATGTTAAGTATCCTATGGGTGCAGATCCAACAGGAAAAATTTCAAGGATGTTTGGTGTGTATGACTGTTCAACTGGACTTGCTCTAAGGGGAACATTTATAATAAGTCCGGAAGGAAAACTTGTATCTTCCGAAGTAAACTTCTACAATGTTGGTAGAGATGCTGATGAGCTTTTGAGAAAGATGAAAGCTAACGCTTACTTAATCGGTCATCCAGATGAAGCTTGTCCTGCAAAATGGGAGCCTGGTAAGAAAACTCTCAAGCCTTCTGAAGAGCTTGTTGGACACGTATACGAAGCACTTCAAGGATAATTTTGTATCTGGGGGAGCTAAACCCTCCCCCATTAACTGTTGATAATCAATATAAAAATGCAATATTATATAATTTATTAATTTTTAATAGAGGTTAATTTACTGTGAGCTTAGCTTTAGAAAATCCTTTTAAATCAGAAATTGAAGCTCTATCAGAAAAATCAAAAAAAATTATAGAAGATTTATATGAACTTTATAAATCTAATTATGATGAAGATTTAATAGAAACCTATGTTATCAGTCTTTACTCTAAATATTATAAATTTAAAGATGTTTTAAGAGATATGATGAGTGATGCAATTACTCAATTAAATATTCCAAAGAAAGATAAGGAGATATTTAAAGAAATATTAGATGAGGCTTATTTTTCTTTGAAATTGAGAGAGAAAATAGACCAAGATCAAGAGTTTAAATGTATAATAGAAAAAGTTGTAAATAATGAAATTTATAAGTTGTAATAGTTTTTCTAAAGATTTAAAAAGTATTCAAAAAAAATGTAAAAATATAAATCTTGAGAATGAAATAAAAAAACATATCCTAAACTTAGTGGTTCAGCAAAATATAGATAATTTAAAACCAGTTCTATTTAAATCAAATGATGTCATAATTTTAAAAACAAGATTAAAGAGTTGTAGCGGAAAGGGAAAAAGTGGAGGTTTAAGGTTAATATGGGGATACATATATAAGAGAGAGTATGTAATTCTAATAAAAGTGTATTCTAAATCGGAGATAGAAAATATTCCTTTAGATGAACTAATAGAAGAATTTAAGAAATGTTTGAGAGAGTTGATGTTATGAAATTTAAGCTTACGAGATTTTATCCTCAAAAGATAGAGATAGAGATACTCTTAAATCAACTTATATCAATGTTTCCCATAGAGATGCAAGAGCATCCGACTTTTGGATTGATAAAGAGGGTTTGGAGAACTACGGATAAAGAGTTTAGTATAGAAAGTTTCCCTCAAGATATGATAGAAAATCTATCATCATCTAAAACTTACCTTAAAGTTAAGGATGAAGCTATGAAGTCTATTCTTCAAAATCTTGATAGTTTTGAAATAGTTCTCTACTATGAAGATAAAGAAGATATATATAGAGTTATGAAATCAGATTAACTTATCTCCTCTATGGATTTACCTTTTGCTTCTATGCCAAATTTTGTCCAAAGGAAAAAGGCGAAGAATCCTACAAACCAGAAGACAGAAAGTCCGAGAATACTGTATTTATAGTCAATCGTTGCTAAATATGTTAATACAGGAGGAGCTAACATTCCTGATATCCTACCTATTACAGAAAGTATCCCTATGGCTGTGGCTCTAAGGTAAGATGGATAAACTTCCATAGCTGACACATATGCAACACTTGCAAAAGAGTAAGCCACAAATGAATAGACAGCAACGGTTGTGTATATATCTTGACTAAATATGAAAGATATGGATAGTAACATTGATAAGAGAGCTATAACGGTTCCAGTAAGTTTTCTTCCTACTATATCTGTTGCAAGAGATGTTATTACTCCACCTATAAGCCCCGATACACTGGATATTAAGAGCAATTTTGGAATTTCGGAGTTAGGAAGGTTATACTGAGATGTTATGATAAGAGGAAGTATGGTTATAAAACCGTAGTATGTAGTTAAGATTGTGAAGCTCATTGCAGAACCAAAGAGAAATCTCCCCCTATACTTTGTAAGAATTATCTTTATAGCCTCCTTCAGCCCTCCTTCAAAAATGTGGATTTCACACTCTCTTTTTACAGGCTTTATATGGTATTTTCTCTCTATATTTTCAATGATACTTTTAGCTTCTTCCAGTCTGTTTTTTGATATGAGCCATCTGGGTGATTCCGGAATAAACATTCTTATAAAAACTATAGTTAAGGCAAGAACACCTCCGAAGAAGAAGGCATATCTCCATGCAGTATCTTCTGGAAGTTTTGACAGTAGATAAATTCCTGTTAATGAAGCAAATACACTTCCTAAGTTCCACGAAGCTGTGATAAGTCCGTCAATTCTCCCTCTGTATTTTGAAGGAACAAACTCATCTATCGCAGAATGAATGGCAGAAAATTCTCCTCCTAAACCAAGTCCCGTTATAAACCTAAATAGAAGTGCTACTTCAAAACTGTCTGCAAATCCAGTTAAAAATGTTCCGAGAGAGTATAGTAAAAGTGTTATAAAAAATATCTTTTTTCTACCGTATCTGTCTGCTAAGTATCCAAAGATTAAAGCCCCTGCCAAAACACCTATAAGAAAGCTACTTACTATCCAAGATGACTCAAATGTAGATAGATTGAGACTCTTTGACATGGATTTTAACACAACACTGACTATAACAACCTCAAAGGCATCAAGTATCCAAGTAATACCAAGAGCTATAACAAACTTTGTATGGAATCCCGTCCAAGGTAAGCTGTCTAAACGACAAGTTATATCAGTCTTTACTGTTTTCATCTTCTCTCTTTTTTAAAGCTTTTCCTAATAGATATCTTCCCTCTGACTGTTGCATACAGGATTTATAGGCACACATCCGGCATAGTATATCGTTTGGATTGTATCCATATTTATAAGCAGAGGACTTTACCTCTTGTGGTAAGTCCTCTATCTCTTTTTCCAAATCTTCTCTTTTAATCATCTATTTACTCACAACTTGGACATATCTTTGCTAAAAGTGGGTCCGTAGGACAGGCTTCTAAGTTGCCAGATTTTACTTTATCAACGACTTCATCTCCGTATTTTTCCCTTGCGAGTTTTTCAAGTTCCTCTA
>JBBFMH010000017.1:15120-16733 GCA_037478615.1 Hydrogenothermaceae bacterium | reverse complement strand
GGAAGACAGGTAGGAGTTTTACTGTATATCATTACTAAACTTAAAAAACCGAAACTTATTGTTGAGATGGGTTCCGGCTACGGATACTCTGCTTACTGGTTTGCAAAGGCTATTGATGATGGTAAAGTTGTTTTAATAGATTTTCAGCAGAAAAATATAGATATGGCAAAACAGTATTTTGAAAAAGTCGGTTTATTAGATAGAGTCGAATTTAGAGTAGGAGATGCTTTGGAAATAGCAAAGGAGTATAAGAATATAGATATTTTATTTTTAGATTTGGAAAAGATGAAGTATTTTGAAGCCATAAAACTTATGGAAGGAAATCTCTCATACAATGGACTGATTATAGCTGACAATGTCCTGTGGTATGGGAATGTAGTTTTGGAAGAGACGGATAGAAAAACAAAGGTAATAAAAGATTTCAATGATTATATGTTTAGATCCGGAAAATTTGTATCTCAGATAGTTCCTTTAAGAGATGGAGTTCTGATAGGTTTAAAAGTTTAGTCCTTTTTGGAACATCTGATCTGTCCATTTTTGGACTTTTTATTTTAAAATTGTTAGTTTTTTCCTTAAAACTTGAATTGGTATGAAATTTGCATATAATATTATACCCTGCTGCTAACCAAGTGGCTTTGACCTACCTCCTCCCCTCATCTTTGGCTGGCTGCAAAGCCAGCCCTTTTTTTGTGTTAAAATATTTTTACCTAAATTAAATGGAGGTTCTCTGTTGATAAAAGAGAGACTTTTTACACCGGGACCTGTTCCACTTCCACCACAGGTTATCAAAGCCCTCGGACAGCAGATAATTCACCACAGAACTCCCGAATTCACCCAGATTTTCTTACAAACAAGGGAAAACCTTCAAAAACTATTGAATACTAACAGAGATGTACTGATGTTTGCTTCATCGGGAACAGGAGCTATGGAAGCTTCGATTGTTAATTTTTTCAATGAAGGGGACAAGGTTTTAGTTATAAATGCTGGAAAGTTTGGAGAAAGATGGAGAGATTTGGGAAAGACTTTTGGATTAGATGTTATAGATTACCAGATAGATTGGGGTAAAACCTACGACAGAGACAGAGTGAGCCAGATAGTAAGAGAGAATCCAGATTTAAAAGGGATATTAGTACAGCACTCAGAAACATCCACAACAACATTACATGACCTTAACTTCTTAGCTCAGGTAAGTAATTCATTAGAAGACTGTCTGTTAGTGGTTGATGGTATTACCTCTGTTGGAGTTTATAAAGTGTTTCCGGAAGAAGTAGGTATAGATATACTTGTGACCGGTAGTCAGAAGGCTCTTATGTTACCACCGGGTCTTTCTATACTTTATTACAGTCAGAAAGCTGAAAGTAGGTTAGAGAGAAGTAATCTTCCGAAGTATTACTTCTCTGTAAAGGCAGAGAGTAAAAAACAGGCAAAAGGTCAAACTGCATACACTCCGGCTATAAATCTAATCATAGCTCTAAATGAAAGTTTGAAGATGATACTTGAAGAAGGTCTTGACAACCTTGAAAAGAGACACTCAATCCTTGCAGATATGACGAGAGAAGCTATGAAGGAGTTAGGTTTGAAACTTCTCTCCGAAAGTCCTGCAAACTCTGCAA
>JBBFMH010000017.1:0-15110 GCA_037478615.1 Hydrogenothermaceae bacterium | reverse complement strand
GTTTTCACACCGGCGAATATAGATGCAGATAAATTTAGAAAAGAGCTTCAAAAGATAGGAGTAAGAGTAGCTGGAGGACAGGATCACCTGAAAGGAAAGATAATAAGGATAGCCCATATGGGATACTTTGATTACCTTGACATGATAGAGGTTATATCTGCAGTAGAAATTACACTTAACAGAATGGGCTATAAAGTAGAGTTAGGTAAAGGTGTTAAAAAGGCACAGGAAATTTTAATAAACAACCTTCAGGAGCAGTAAAGGTGGTTAGAATAATATTAGTTAGACATGCAGAAAGTCTTTGGAATCCAATAGGGAGATATCAGGGTAGATTAGACCCGGAGTTAAGTGAAAAGGGACACAGACAGGCTGAATTAATAGGAGAAGCGTTAAAGAAGTACAGTCCAACAGTTCTATATTCAAGTCCATTGAAAAGGACATACCAGACAGCCCAGTATATAAGTCAAGCTCTAAATCTACCTATAAATATAAATACGGATATGATCGAGATAGATCACGGAGATTGGTCAGGTATGCTTGTTGAGGAAGTTAAAGAGAAATATCCTGATATGTTTAGAGATTGGGTATATGAACCTCACACGGTAAAATTTCCAAACGGAGAGTCACTTTTAGATGTTTTCAGTAGAGTAAGAAAGTTTTTACAGTTTGCTGTGGAGAAACATGAAGGACAGACCATAGTAGTTGTTTCACATACAGTTCCTATAAGAGCCTGTTTAACCGCAGGTTTAAATCTGCCCGAAGATAAGTTTTGGAGTTTTGGTTGTGATAATGCATCTTACTCTATACTTGATTACGATACCGTAAGACCTATACTTTACAAACTTAACAACACCTACTACTTAGGTGAATACTTTATACCTGCACTTGATGCACTTTAAGGATAAGCTGTGAAAGTGGATACTCCAAAAGGTGTTAGACAGCTTTCATTTGAAGAAAGTTATACCATTGACACTATACAGAAGATTATAGAAGATAACTTTAAGTTGTGGGGATATGACAAACTATACCTTCCTTTGATCGAGTATTACCATACCCACAGTAAAACCCTTGATAAAAATCTCTTAAAGAACAGTTTTAGAATCGTTGATAGATATGAGGGAGAGACTCTTATACTTCGTCCAGATTTTACAACACAGATTGCACGGTTTGTTGCATCTTTAAAAGATAAAACATTCCCTCTTAGAATGTATTACTGTGGAGATATTTTTAGATATACCGTTCCAAAGGCAGATAATATATACCAAAGAAGACAGGTGGGCGTAGAGCTTATAGGAGTTCCACAGATAGAAGCTGATGCGGAGGTTATAGCGGTAGCTGTAACTTCTCTTAAAAGTTTGGGAATATCTGATTTTCAGATAGATATAAACAATGTAAAAATCCACTATGGAATAAAGGAGATACTTAATTTAGATGATGAAACTTTTGCAGAATTTATGGGTTTTATAAAAAACAGGGAGATATACAATCTTAAAAAATTTGTCTCAAAATTTATTTTACCGGAAGATTTAAGGGAGTTTATAGTTTCACTTCCTAAGCTTAAAGGTGGTATAGAGATCATATCCAATTTAAAAGATAAACTTCCTACTGTATTAAAAGAGCCTATAGATGACTTGGTAAAGATATACAGTATCCTTAAAGAGTATGGGTTAAGTGATTATTTAGTTTTTGATCTTGGGGAACCTAAGGAGTTTGAGTATTATACAGGTATAGTGTTTGAAGTGTTTTCAGTTAAGAATAAAAAAGTTATAGGAACAGGTGGAAGATACGACAACTTACTTTCAAAGTATAACGGGGATTATCCGGCTACGGGATTTGCTTTTGATCTTTACTATCTTATGGATATTCTTATTGGAAAGTTTCACGCCAAAAAAGATTACTACATAATAGATACAACAGATGATAAATTAACAGCTTATAGAATAGCGTCAAATTTGAGATCTAAAGGTTTTTCTGTTGCAAGAGATATAGTTAAGAGAGATGTTGAAAAATCAATGGATATAGCATTTAAAAAAGGTTTTGAAAATGTTATAATCATAACTGTTGAAAATAATCAGAAAAGGGTGTATATTTTTTCTAAAAACGGTGAGAAGAAGATTTTAGACTTAAAGGATATTCTTGGGTAAAGAGGGGAAAGAAAATCCGTCTTTAATCAAGAGTTTCCGAATGGTGCTTTAATGCGCTAAATTTTATTATAGGAGTAGAAGTATGCAAGTAGAAAACAGAAATGTAGTCTCTTTTGAGTATGTTCTCAGAGACAAAGAAACAGGAGAGGTTATCGATTCAAGTGCTGGTAATCCGTTAACATTCTTAGTGGGAGCACATCAGATTATCCCCGGTTTAGAAAGTAGGATGATAGGAATGAAAGAGGGAGAAAAGAGAACTATAGAAGTTCCGGCTGAAGAAGCTTATGGGGAAGTTGACCCTAATCTTATTCAACAGGCTCCAAGGGAGTATTTCCAAGGTATAGACCTTGAAGTGGGAATGCCTCTTCAAGCACAAACTCCGGAAGGTCATGTTATAAGTATGGTAGTAGTTGATTTTGATGAAAACACAGTTACAGTGGATCTAAACCATCCTTTAGCAGGGAGAGATTTGGTATTTGATATAGAAGTGGTTCATATAAGAGAAGCTACTCCGGATGAGATACTTCACGGACACGCTCATGGACAAGGTGGAATCATACATTAACAGAGATTAACCGGGGATTTTGTCCCCGGATTTGTAATCATCTTCTCTGTTTAAGCAGTCCTCACAAATACCGTATATTTCTAATCTGTGATAAACAGGTTTAAAGTTGAACTCATTGCAAACTTTTTCCTGAATTTTCTCAATCTCGTCATTATGAAACTCTATAAACTTCCCACAGTTTAAACATATAAGATGGTCATGATGATCCTTGGTTCCAACTTCATAATACGTCTTATTACCAAACTTTATAACTTCCTTTAAAAGCCCAATCTCTTTTAGAATATTCAATGTTCTATAAACTGTAGCCCGTGAAGCTTTTAGGTTCTTTTTTCTAAGAAGATGAACTATATCTTCTATTTCAAAATGTCCCCTCTTTTTTAGAATCTCGTTGAAAACTTCTATCCTTTGTTTTGTTAACTTAAATCCCCTTTCTTTAAGCAGTTTTTCAATATCTATTTTCTGCTTCATTTTTTATCTAACCTCTTGACTGTGAATATATTTTCTGCAGATACAACACAGTAATCTGCTCCTCCCATTCTTCCTACTATTTTTAGTTTTCTGTTATCTATATAGCCTTTCTCATTTATTAGATTATCATCTATGTGAAATCTAACTATCTCTCCTATTACAACACCCATATCTGCTATATCTAATATCATATGTTTCTTACACTCTATGTTTACCGGAGACTCCTTTATCCGTGGAGCTTTAACATCTACAGATGGTATAGGTGTAAGTCCTGCTTCTATAAACTCATCTATATGTTCATCAAAAGCGGTTGCTGTTATGTTCATCTTCTCAACCAGATCATAAGTTACGAGATTTATCACAAAATCCCCCACTTCATCAATGTTCTTCCATGTGTCTTTTTTAACACCAGAATCTTTTTTCCCTATGGATATAACTACCAAAGGTGGCTCACTTGTTATTCCATTGTAAAAACTAAACGGTGCAACATTAAAAACTCCTTCCTTTGATATGGTGGAAATCCAGGCTATAGGTCTTGGGACTATTGAGCTTACCATAAGTTTATATATATGCTCTGATGTTAGCTCTTTTACATCAAACTCCATATATCTCCTCTGTTAAAAATCTGTGTCCTTGTATATAAAATTTTTCAATATACTCAACCATCTTGTCTATATCATCTATCATAGAGAATATTATTAGATCTTCCCTTTCTAAATATCCGTCAGCAGCTGATTTATCTCTTAACCAGTTGTAAAGTCCTTCCCAGTACTCTTTTCCGTATAGGAAAACCGGAAAAGGTTTTAGCTTTTGAGTTTGGATAAGTGTAAGTGTTTCAAACAGTTCGTCTAAGGTTCCGTATCCACCGGGAAAAAGTACAAAGGCTACCGCATACTTTACAAGCATAACCTTTCTTGCAAAGAAGTAGTTAAAGTTAAGTGTGTGTGTTAGGTATAGGTTTGGTTTCTGTTCTTTTGGTAACTTTATATTTAGTCCTATAGATACTCCTCCAGCTTCGTATGCTCCCCTGTTTGCAGCTTCCATTATTCCTGGACCGCCACCAGTGACTATTGTAAATCCCTTACTTGCCAGTTTAAATCCAAGTTCTCTCGCTTTTTCATAGTATATGTTCCCTTCCTTTACCCTTGCAGACCCAAAGACGGTAACAGAAGGTTGATACTCCGGCATAACTTCAAAACCGTCGATAAAATCTCCTATTATCTTAAATAATCTCCAAGCTTCCTCTTTTTTCAACTCGTTTATGATATAACTATTCAACCTGACTCTCCTTGTATTTGGTACTTCTTGGATAGAGTATCTTTGCCATAACTATTGATAACTCATAGAATAGTAGTAAAGGTACTGCAAGCATAAGCTGACTAAAAATATCAGGGGTAGGAGTAAGGATAGCTGCTGCAATAAATGCTAACACTATGAAGTAAGGTCTTACTTTGACTAAAAAATCCGGTGTAACTAATCCTAATCTTGCAAGTAGTGATAAAACCACAGGAAGTTCAAAGGTTATTCCAAAAGCAAACAGCATCCTCAAAACAAAGGAGATATACTCTTTTACGGAGAATATAGCCTCTGCACCAAGCTGAATATTACCAAAATTTATGAAAAATCCGATAGCAATAGGTAAGACAGCGTAGAAGCTGAAAAAAACTCCAATTGAGAAAAATAATGTTGTAAAGAAAACGAAAGGTATGGCAAGTTTCCTCTCATGTTCATACAGAGCCGGCTCTATGAATTTCCACACTTGATAAAAAATATACGGGGAAGCCAGTATAAATCCAGCTAAAAATGATATTTTAAAGGCGGTAAAAAATGGTTCCGTAGGTGATAAAAAGTACAGTTTCATATTAGGATTAGCCTTAAGAAGAGGATATTTAAGTAGCTCAAATATAACGGAGGCTTTTGTAAAAGATATAACTGTTCCGATAATAAGGGCTATTATTATTCTTATAAGTCTGGTTCTCAACTCTGCAAGATGTTCCGTTAAAGGTGCTTCAGGTAGTTGATTATCCAATTTTACACCTCTTTACTATCTTTTTTAAAAGATATCTTTTCTCTCTCTACTTCTTTTTTTTCTGATTTTTCCTTTATCTGTTTGTCAAACTCTTCTTCAAATGAGGGAGTATTTGTCTCTTTTTTAGCAGGCTGTACGTCTTCTATCTTTATATCTTTTGTAACATCTTTAACAG
Source organism: Hydrogenothermaceae bacterium (assembly GCA_037478615.1). Classification (GTDB taxonomy): domain Bacteria; phylum Aquificota; class Aquificia; order Aquificales; family Hydrogenothermaceae; genus JAOABC01. The sequence continues at coordinate 9,729 of JBBFMH010000017.1, read as the reverse complement.
AGGATATATCCTGAGCAATAGAACTTTTAACATCTTCAATAGATCCTTTTATCTCCCTATAAAACTTTCCTAAACTCTTGGCAACCTCCGGAAGTCTGTGAGGTCCAAGGACTATCAACGCAACAACCATTATAAGTAAAAGCTCCTGTAATCCTATGCCAAACATAGTTTAAATCCTCCACTATATATTTTAGCATTAAAAATTTGCTCCTATGCTAAACTCTAATCTGTATAGAGATTCACCAGGCAATCTCTCTATCTTTTTAGCTATATCAAAAATTAAAGATCCTACAGGAGTGGGAACATATACCCCTATACCAGTAGTTTTCCTCAATTTTAACTCACTAAACTCCTTTTTGTCTTTATATACATTACCTAAATCAAAGAATGTAAACAGATATAGGTTGTACTTTGGATAAACTAAAACTCTTAAATCGTTGTTAAGTAAGATAAAACTGTTTCCTCCTATATTACTTTCTCCGGCCAACTCTTCTAGTCCAAATCCTCTCATAGATGAAATTCCACCTAAGAAATATCTCTCTGATAGAGGTATCTTATCTGTATCAGTAAAGGTATAACCTGACATCACTCTCTGAGAGAAAACTACTCTGTCAAAAAATGGTATAAAGTGTCTTCCGGAAATTTCCACTCTTGTGAAACTTTTTTTGCCCCAGATATTTTCAACTCTTCCTGTTATAAGATATCCTGACTTTGTATCTATCTTTGGATTCCTGTGATCATCTGTTATGGAAATTGATATCTTATTTAAAGAGTAATCTGTTAGGTTCGTAGGGATTGAGATGTTGGAAAGTTTATTAGATGTATAAGAGAAGGAAATTGTTGTGGTTGTCCATAAGTTATTTTTCTTATCAACGGATATCTCATAACCTTTCTGTTCTAAGTTGAAGAATCTTCTGTATTGATTAGATGAGTATCCGGAGGTAATGGCGGAGAGATTATAAGGTAAAAGTCTGTTAGCAAGTGATAGCCTATAGTTTGTCTGGAAGCTTGACCTTTCAAAGTAAGTAGAAGCCTCAAAACCATATCCGAAGAGATTTTTTAAAACAGCAAGAACAGACAGTTTAAGCTGTTGGTCTGTGCTATAACCTATACTTCCTTGAAATAATCCTCTTTTGTCATCATGTAAAACTATAGCTTTATTTATTATTTTTTTATCTCTATCTTCAAGTGTGTAGAGATTTATTGAATCAAACAGTTTTGAACTGTACAACCTGTTTAGCCCATTATCAACTTTATCTTTTCTGTAAAACTCACCTTCTTTTTGAAATTGAGGGATAATCATATTAGGATTTATAAATCTTGAACCATAGACAAAAGTAAAGCCATTTCTATACCGTTCTCCAAGGTTAAATTCATATACTACATCTACATAGTTATACTCTTTATCAGGTACTACATTTACATCAAGTAATACTTCTCCATCTAAATATCCATTATCTTTAATTTCATCCCTTAATCTCTCTTGAAACTCTATAAGTTTGTTTGGATCATAAACTGTTTTAACTTTAATTTTTTCAACTGGTTTGTATCCGTTGAATTTAACTGACCTTAATATATACCTCTGATTCTTAAAAAGTTTTATTTTCAGATCTAAACTGTTTTCAGATATAACCTCTTCTTCAATACTGTAAAAAGCGGAGAGATACCCTTCTTTAATGAGATTGTTAATCTTATCTTTCAGATAATTTATGACATCACTTTTTTTATAAACTTTGCTTTCTAATAGTTTTGATATCTCATTTTTTACATCTTCAATATCTGTATCTATAGTTACATTTCTAACTTTAAACTTTTCGCCTTCATCTATATTAATATCTACAACTGTAAAGACAGGATAAAGGTTCTCTACTGTATCGGCTGATTCTTCTATATTAAAGTTAAGGTGGATATTCAAAAATCCATTGTTGTAGTACTCTTCTATTATCTTTTGTAAAGATAGTCCAAGTTGATAGTAGTTAAAACCTTCTTCATAGAATGTTAGTAAATTTTTTAGTTTTTCTTCCGGAATAGTTTTATTACCGTTAAATCTCACAATATACTTTGTCCCAAAGTTTATAGATATAAAAAGGTTGATATATCCATCTGTTGTATCTTCTATGTCTAAAAGTTCAACACTACTCTCAAAATAACCTATATTATGTAGATATTTCTGTAAAGAATCTAAGCTGTTTTGCAGTTCATTAAACTTTACAGTTTTACCCTCCTTCAAACCCATAACTTTTTTAAATGTAATCTTATCAACAGAGGCAATCTCTTGATCCGAGATAAAATTTATATCTTTTAGTTTTGACTTCTTACCTTCATCTATATTAATTGTAATGTAAGCATAATTATCTTTTATTTTATACTCTAAATTTATGTTTGTGAAAAAAAATCCATTATCTGCGTAAAACTGTCTTATCCGAAGTGGAATTACCTTTATTGATTCTTCATCAAAGGGATAATTTTCAATTAGGCCAGTTAAAGCTCTGATCTCTGAATCCCAAAATGATTTATTACCCCTTATCTCTATGCTCTTTACAATAATTTTTTTTTCGGATATAAAATCTGTCCCGTTAAATTCTATATTTTTAAAGTCCCCAGAAAGTTCCAGTAGTTTCTCTATTAGCTCTGGGTTTTTGGTTTTTTCGTAGATCTCTTTCCAATTACTCTTTTCAAGAGTATCAGCATACAGGTCAGGAAAAGTAATTTGAAAAAATACCAAAAGTAGATATATAATCTTTCTCATATTTCTCCAATTGAAATTTATAGCTAATCCATAATATTATATCTGATTATTTTTTTATAGATGAGGTGTTAGGTTGCAGAGAAGAAATACTTCCCAGAGAAAGATTATATATGACATACTGAAAAGTACAGATGTTCATCCAACAGCAGATTGGATATATGAAAAGGTTAGGAAGTATATACCTAATATCAGCCTAGGAACAGTGTATAGGAACCTTAAAGTGTTAAAAGAGGAAGGTCATATAATAGAGATATCTGACGGAAAGCAAAGTAGATTTGATGCAAGGACCGATGACCATCTTCATTTTAAATGTGATCTGTGTAATAACATTTATGATATAGAACCTTCAGATATAGACTTACAGTTAGATACATCTTCACTTGAGAAGAAGGGATTTAAGGTTTTTAGGTATGATATAGAGTTTTACGGTATATGTAGGAAATGTAATAAGGAGAGAGAAGTTGAAAAGGATAATTAGTCCTATAAACTTTAGAGAAGACAGACTTCCTCCAGGACAACACTGGACAGATAGACTTATAATACTGGGTATATCAGATCCACCGGAAGTTGATTTAAGAGATTACAGATTACATATATTTGGTGAAGTGGAGAGTCCTGTTACTCTGACTTGGGATGATATAATGGATTTTGAAAAGGTTGAACTTGTGGCAGATTTTCACTGTGTTACAAGATGGAGTTGTAAGGATGTAGTTTGGCAGGGATTCCATGTTGAAGAGTTAAAAAATGTAGTTAAGATAAAAGAAGATGTTAAATCTGTGATGATCCACTCCCTTGAAGGATACACAACAAATGTTCCTATTGAGTATTTCTTTGATGAGGATGTTATTCTCGCTTATCAGCTCTTTGGAAAGCCTATTCCAGCTGATAATGGTTATCCTTTGAGACTTATTGTTCCTAAACTTTACTCTTGGAAGAGTGCCAAGTTTGTTACCGGAATAGAGTTTATGAAAGAAGATAAGCCTGGGTTTTGGGAAAAGAGAGGCTACCACATACTCGGAGACCCTTGGAAAGAACAGAGATACTGGGATGATTAAATTCCTAAAACCCTTTTCATAACTTCAATAAGAGCTTTCTGCCCCGTCCATATCTCAAAAGATTTAGCACCTTGATATATCAGCATTGGATAACCATCTTGATATTTACAACCTTTCTCTTTTGCTTTTTTTAGCAACATTGTCTCTCTGTAGATAATATCTACAACTGTATGTTTTTCTTGTAATCTATCGTAATCAAATAAAGGTTTATCATCATCTTTAAGTCCTACGGATGTAGTGTTTACAACGATATTAACATTTTCTAAAACTTCATCTATCTGGTTAAGGCTTATAACTGACACTATTTGGTCTATCACTCTATAATATTTACCAAAATCATTTACAATCTCTATAGCTCTTTGTAGAGTTCTGTTTGCTAAATATATTTTTGATATGTTCTGTTGTAAAAGTCCGTAGATTACAGACCTTGAAGCTCCACCTGCTCCTATTACCAAAGCTGTTTTACCTTCTATCTCTATAATCTCTTTCAAACCTTCTATAAATCCATAAGCGTCTGTATTATAGCCAATCAGATAACCGTCTATATTCTTTACTGTGTTGACTGCACCTATGATTTTTGCTTCTTGAGAAACTTCATCTAAATAGTTTATTATCTCTTCTTTATGTGGAATAGTAACATTGATACCTTTTATATTTAAGATTTTCAGAGATTTTGTTGCCTCTTGAAGATTTTCAGGTTTTACTTCAAAGGGGACATATACAGCATTTATACCAAGATGACGGAAACTTTCTGTTTGAAAAGTAGGAGACTTTGAGTGTTTTACAGGGTAACCAAATATACCGTAAACTGCGGTTTCTCCGTTTATAAACATTATGCTATCTGATACTTCTCTTCACCTATATAAACGGCTTTGACCCAAGGAAGACTTTCCTGTATTGTGTATATAACAAGCTCTTTCATAGTAATATCGGCTACGGGACACTGCTGACATGTTCCGTGGAGTTTAAGATATACCTCCCCATCTTCTACTTTTACAAGCTCTATGTTTCCAGCGTCTTTAACCAAGGCAGGTCTTATTTTTTCTAAAATTTCTTCTATTTCTTGTTCTTTACTTATAACCATAACAACACCTCTTCCATTAGCCTTTATTTAAAATCTTGTTAACTTCCTGTATAAGATTTTCTCTCTCTTCCTGAGGGATGTTTATAAGTTTTAAGGAGCCAGATAAACTTAACCTCTTAAACAGTATACTGTCTAACCTTTCTTTATAAAAAAATTCCAAATAAGGGTCGACTATCTCCTTCACTTTCGGGTAGTTCTCAAATATATCTCTAATCTTACTTTCCACTGTAACTCTCATTCCTTCCTCACGAAGAAATGAAGTACTCCGTCTTCTTCTTTGTAGCCTAAAAAACTGTTCCCGGTTGCTTGACACCAAGCAGGTACATCTTGTATCGCTCCTTCATCATCAGCAAGTAGCTCTATTATCTGTCCCTTTTCTGCTTTCTTTGCCACTTTTGCTAATTCTGTTATAGGTATCGGGCAGTATGTTCCAGTTGCATCGTGGATTATGTCAGCTTTAATATCCATCTTATACCCTCCAGTTTTCTATAAGATTGTCTTCAATTTTATAACCTTCCATTACCATCTCTTCTCCTTCAGGAGTACTGTATAGTATATCTATTTTACCATTTTCAGTTTTGGAATATCTTGCGATTATGTTTATAGCTATCTCAATGTCTTCTTCCGGAAGAACATTGGAATTTAACGGTTTTGCCAAAGCTACCGGACCTTTCCCTATGGGTTCAAAGAAGTGGTATCTATTTCTAAATCCGTATAGAAAATTATTTTCTCCTTCATTTCTTGAAACTATAAGTTTTGTTCCGGCAGGTAACCTAAAATGTCTTCCTACGGTAAGAAGTGTCAAATCATCCTGTGTTATCTTATTCTCTACTTTTATAACTTCTTTATACTTTCTGGCATAATTTTCATCTGTAAGATAACAGCAACCTACTCCGGGAGATTCAAATTCGTCTATCCCGAGATCCTTTGCCAGCTGAATTTGACGTTTCCTACTTCTTCCAACTATACCTTCAAGTTTTTCTCTATCTACCCAACCTTTAATCTCTGGAATTGTAGGTTGAAGTCTCTTTGCAGAGAGAGGTTTTAAAACAAGTCCCTCTAAACCAGAATCTCTCTCTATAATTTTCATAGCTTGAAGATGCTGACTCATAGGTCTCTGTCCTAAAACCTCTCCGGTTATTACAAATTGAGCTCCTATCTCTTCCATTATATCTTTTGCTTTTTTAAACATATAGATACGACAGTCTATACAGGGATTGACATTTGATCCATAACCGTATTTTGGATTTGTTATTACATCTATATATCCATCAGATATATCTACTATCTCTATGGGAAAGCCATATTTGGCTGCATATTTTAGAGCAGGGTTTATATAGTGGGAACCATCTTCCCGTTTTTCTCCTCTTCTTCTCTTTGTCTCCGTTATACAGAATCCAGTATAAAAATGAACAGCTAATACATCTATCCCTTGGTTTTGGATAAGCTTGATAGCAAGTGTGCTATCAAGCCCTCCTGAGTAAAGTGCAACCGCTTTTATCTTTTCCATTATCCTACATGTTCTAAAGATACTGCTTCTTCCTCGTGTTCTTCTTCTATGCAGTCAGGTATTTTATTTGCTTCTTCAATTCTACCTTGTTTTAGCAGGTAATCTTTTATTGCTACGTGTAGAGTCTCTAATCCAAGGTTAGTGCAGTGTATCTTTTGTGGAGGAAGTCCACCGAGTTCTTCAAAAATTTCTTTGTATGTGAGATTTAAAGCATAATCTATAGGTTTCCCTTTCACCATCTCTGTTAAAACAGAGGAAACGGCTATCGCAGAACCACAACCGAATGTTTTAAATTTAACATCAGTTATGATATCAGTATCTTTATCAACTTTTATAGTAAAGAGCATAGCATCTCCACAAGATGGGTTACCACACTGGCCATATCCATCTGGGTTAGGTATTTCACCTAAATTCCTTGGATTCATAAAGTGATCCATAACTTTTTCTGTATATTCAAACATTTTTTATACCTCCTGTTTAGGTTTTTTAGTTTTCATTAACTTATTCCTTTTAAAGCCAATTTCCAATGATATTTGTCATCTGATAGTTATCATCCTTTGAATTTTGAAGCTTTCTTAGTAAAATCTTCCCAGTTTTCTGGGTTAAATGGAGATATATCTCTAAGTCTCTGGATAACCTTTGGATACTCCTCTATTATGTAATCAATATCCTCTTCTGTGTTATCTCTTCCTAAGGAGAATACTATAGAACCGTTAGAAGCTTCTTTTTCTACTCCTATAGCTGCAAGGACGTGGGACTGTTTCAAAGCATATGAAACACAAGCAGATCCAGAAGCTGTGTAAGTTTTCTTTATATTCAACATAAGGAGCATAGCTTCTCCTTCTATATACATTACTATAAGTGAAAGGTGATTTGGAAGTCTTTTTTCAGGATGTCCAGTGAATCTTATATGAGGTATTCTCTCTTCTATACCCTTTTTCAACTTATCTCTGAGATATCTCAATCTATTTACCCTATCATCCATCTCTTTTATGGCGAGTTCCGCAGCTGCTCCCATACCTACAATTCCTGGCACATTTTCAGTTCCTGCTCTTCTTCCACCTTCCTGTATTCCACCTTCTATCAACGGCTTCAGTCTGATACCTTTTTTAACATACAGTCCTCCTACACCTTTAGGAGCATAGAAGTAATGTCCCGTAAATGAAGCCATATCCAATCCCCAACCTTCTACATCAACAGGGTAGTGTCCCACAGCAGCAGCTATATCAGAATGGAAAACTACTCTCGGATTTTTCTCCTTTACGGCAGCAACCAGTGCAGGCATATCTTGAATAGTTCCTATTTCCCTATTTGCAAAACCAACAGATACAAGTATAGTATCTTCTCTTACAGCATCTGCAAGTTTTTGCGGGTCTATGATACCGTATTCGTCTGGTTGGACTTCTGTTATCTCAAATCCCTCTTTTTCAAGGGTCTTACATGAATGTAATACCGAGTGATGCTCGATTGAAGAAACTACTATATGTTTTCCCCTTCTTCCCGGAGCTTTTGCATAACCTTTTATAGCAAGGTTATTTGCCTCTATTGCTCCACTTGTAAACACTATCTCTTCCGGATTTCCTACATTCAAAAGTTGTGCTACCTGCTCCCTTGCTCTATTTATAGCTTTTTTAGCCTCTATTCCCATCTCATGTAGAGATGTAGGATTTCCAAATTTCTCCTTAAAGTAAGGCATCATAGCCTCTATGGCTTCGTCACAAACTGGCGTTGTTGCTAAATGGTCTACATATATTCTCTTTTGCATCTTACTCTCCTTTCTTTGAAAGTTTTTCTATCACTTTTTTTGCTATATTTATAAATTCTTGTGCAGTTTGAGAATCTTCTTTTGCAAACACTATCGGGATACCCAAATCGGAAAATTCAGCTACTTTCGGCTCAATAGGTATCTGTCCTAAAAGTTCAGTTCCGTAGATTTTTGCTATGTCTTGTGTCTTACTTTTTCCAAATATTTCATACTTTTTGCCACTGTCTGGACAGACAAAGTAACTCATATTTTCAACGATACCAATTATTGGTATCTGAACTTCGTTAAACATCTGAATACCTTTTTTGACATCTATGAGTGCTACATCTTGAGGTGTGGTTACTATTATGGCACCATCAACCTCTGCCGTCTGTCCAAGAGTTATCTGAATATCTCCGGTTCCTGGAGGCAGATCAACGACCAAAAAGTCTAATTTATCTTCTCCCCAATCGATATCAAACAAGAACTGTGTTAAAGCTTTAAATAAAACTGGACCTCTCCATATAACCGGTGTATCTTCAGATGGAAGTAGAAAACCGATAGACATGATTTTTACACCGTGAGCTTCCGGGGCTATTATTTTTTGGCCTTCCGGAGTTTCTCTTGCCATAACCTTCCTATCTTTTGCACCGAACATTGTAGGACCGCTTGGTCCATACATATCGGCATCAAGATATCCTACGTTATGTCCCAGTTTTTTCAATGCAGAAGCCAAGTTGACTGCAACTGTTGACTTTCCAACTCCACCTTTCCCAGATGCAACAAGAATAACTTTATCTATATTAGGTATTCTTCTTCTACTCTCAAATGGATTTTGAGGAGGAGGTGGTGGTGGAGGCTGAGTCTGTCTTTGAACCGGAGGCTCTGAACTAAACTCTACCTCGATATTTTCAGCTCCGAGAGGTTTTAATGTGCTGTAAATTTTCTCTCTTAGGTAATCGTAGTACTTTTCTGAAGGAGAAAAAAGTTTTATATAAACATTATTCCCTTCTATTCTTAAATCTTTCATTATGTCTGCCAGAGAGAAGCTAACACCTATTTCTTGAAGATTTGTTCTTTTTAATGCATCTATTACACCTTGTAAAGCCATTGATACCTCCTATATTTTTTGTTATGTTATAATAAACTTATATTACTATTATACTATGATAGTTGTCAGATTAAGATAAAAAAGTCTTAAAAAGGAGAAAAGATGGAACCATTTCAAGCTGTTATAAATTTAACAGAGAGAAGCTATACAGCTATGCAGGGAATTATTCACTTTATAGGATGGAGTATAGCTTTTATTATACTTTACTATGTTTTTAAATTTGTTAAAAAACATAACCAAGAAGATGAAAGAGCAAAAAAATACCAGGGTATAAAAACCCCGGTAAATGAAGAAAAAAGAGATTAATCTAATAAAGGTTTTAGATGCTTAGGTAAGTCTCCTTTTATATCTTGGAACTCACCATCTGATACATGTCTCTTTATTACTCTGAATACAGCTTTTATCATCTGTAAAGCATGTTCTTCATTACCAAAATCTTTTCCTGCAGCTCTTGCATCATGCTCCAACACAGCTTG
>JBBFMH010000016.1:0-17064 GCA_037478615.1 Hydrogenothermaceae bacterium | reverse complement strand
TAAATCAAATTTCTTTAAGGACAACTTTCTGAATAAGGAACCTTACCAAGTCCAATTAAGAAAGCTTTAAACGGCTCCATAAATTTCATAGCTTCTACTTTCGAACCTTGGAAAGTCATCTTTGACATAATTCCCATTCCCATAAATCCAAACTCACCTTTTGACAAAGATTTCCAGTTTTTATCGTTAGCATACATTAAAAATTCCGGATTAGGGTCTTTTGCCTCTCCTCCGTATATACATACAGCCTTGCCATTTTCATACTTTATCCTGACTTCTACTTTCTTTTTGTCTCCACAGTCCTGTCTGTAAAACTGTATTGTTTTATAGCCTTTTTGTTTGTTGAAGTTATACTCAGCCCACTCTGCCATAGTGGTTTGTAAATTATTATTCCAGTATTCACAGAATTTTTCAGTCCAAGCCGGACTCATCCAGGGGTCTGCCGCAAAAGAGAAAGAAACTGTAAAGATTGATAAAGTAGCTCCTAATATAACCTTTTTAAACATACCTATCTACCCCCCTATTAAAAAGACCACCGAAGAGCTATACCAACGGAATTTTGAGCATTTTTAGCTCCTGCCAAAACCATACCACCCATAGCTGTTGATTCAACTTTCTTTTCAAATGCATGGACATAAGACATATCTACTGCAAAACTCTTTGTAAATTGATAGCTACCACCAAGTGTTAAGTGATGCTCTGTAATAGCAGGGAAACCTAAAAGATTAAACCATTGGACATTATAGTCAGGGAAAGATTGGGCAAAATTTGGAATACGATTTAAATTACATGGATTTGGATCTCCCGGCATACATGTTCCAAGATTTGAATAACTTCTTATAGGAGATTTTGCATAGTTGTAACCTGCTCTAAGTTTTAATGATGGATTAACCTGATACTCTCCACCAACTGCAAATACCCACTGGTCTTTCCATTTAAACTGCTTATAACCATCTGCACTTGACCAGTTTATCCATCTTATATCAGTTCCAACTTTCAAGTTAGGTAAAACTCTATAACCTAAACCAAAAGCAAGCTCTTGAGGTTGCTGTAATTTTAGATCTTCAAAAGTACCATTGCCATCAGAATCAAAAACATGTTTATATTTCATAGAAACAGGAGATTGATAATTTAAACCTGCATATAGATTACCCATCTGATAAGCTATACCAAGCTGTGCTCCAATTCCGTAAGAAGATGACTGACCACCACCAGCATTTGAACCATTTGGTAAATACGCTCCTAAGTCAAGAGAACCCCATGCCAAGTCAATTCCTGCACCTACAGATAAGTTAGGAGTTACCTGATATGAGATAGCAGGAATGATTCTCATAAACTGAAGTGTAGTGTGCATATTTGCAAGCATTGGATCTTTGTTTCTATAATCTACACCCATTCCAGAAACACCGTAAGCAGCTATACCAACAACCACTTTATCATTTATCCTTTGAGTAATACCGATTTCTGGAACAGTAAAGAAGTTTGCTCTACTTGCTACGTATCCAGTATCATATAAGCCACTTCCAGTAGGTTGTACTACTCTAGCCTTAACATCAGGCATAAACAAGATACCACCAAAAGATACTGTAAAGCCTTTTTCTGTAGTCATCCAAGCCGGGTTTCTAAAAATCGAGTCAATTGAACCAACCGGCATACCAACACCAATACCACCCATCGCTTCAGAAGCCGGAGTAACACCTATCATGTTATCTCCGTTTGTTGCAAAAGCTTGTGTTGCTGCTACTGTCAGCAGACCTGCTACTGCAAGAACTCTTTTCATGATACTAACCTCCAGATATATTAAATAATCTTCATATATTGAATAAAAAATATACAAGGTTGTCAAACACTAACCAAACAAAAATTTTTACAAACTTTTTATAAACCTAACTGCTTCTTCTTTTGTTTTTACTTTTCCTTCTAATTGAGCCAAAATTAGTTTCTCTTTTATCTCTCCCACTTCTTTTGAAGGTCTAAGATTTAATAAACCCATTATCTCAGCACCAGATAGTAAAGGCTCCTTAACTATTTTGTCTTTGTAATTTTCAAAAAAGTATTTTTGGATATATGTTAAAAATCTTTCATCCCTATTTTCTGCCAAATATAAGATAGCTATATGAGAAAAGATATCTTCATATTTATAACAAAACAGATTTTTTTCCAAAACCCCAGAACTTTCTTTTAAATTTATAAAATATTTGTAGCCTTCAATCAGTCTAATCCCAAAATTAGTAGCTTTATTACCAAAAAGTAAATAATCTGATAAAACTTTTTTAACCTTTTTACTATCAATTATTGAGACAGTTTTTAACACAGATATATCTGTTAGATTGTTGAAAAACTCTACCGAACCTAAAACTGACCTAAAATATTCATCTATCAGATAAACTTTTTTTTTAAGACTTCCTCAACCTTTCTTAAAATCTCTATATCGTCTGTACTATTTCGAGTTATGAAATCAAGGATACCACACTCTTTAATAAGCCTTATACCTTTATATCCGTCTTCGCTGTTTATTACTTTAAGAAACTCATCCCTTATTCTCTCCTTAGGAGAGTCTTTTAAAAGATTTACATTTTTCCTTACAAATCTATCAAAATCTTTATCAACATCAAAATCAAGATCGGATGCTATTCTATAACCTCTAATCATTCTTACAGGATCTTTTTTGATATTTTCATAAGAGATAGGCCTGATAATGCCTTCTTGTATATCCTTAAATCCTCCAGAAGGGTCTATCAAAACAGTTTGAGATGCAGATAAGCCAGAAGTGTCATCAAAATTAACCGCTATTGCATTAATAGTGAAATCCCGTGAAAGTAAATCTTCTTTGAGTTTTTGATATATAAAGTTCTCTTTTTCTTCAAAATCTGAATTTTCTGGCATATCTGATATGTCAAGATAGGAGAAGTCAAATCTATATTTATACTCTCCCTCTTCAAAAATGAGAGTTGCAACAGTTTTTTCTTTTTCAAACTGGAATATACTTCCACCAACTATAGCTTTTAGATTTTTTACCACTTCCATAGGAGAAGTGGTTACAAGAAAATCAACATCTATATTTTTACCAATAGGTCTGTTTATTATTCTGTCCCTTACCCAACCACCAACAATAAAACATAGACTACCTTTCGGCAAAGCTTTGGCTACAGCATCAAAATAGGTGTTATAAAATATAAGACCGTGTATATATGTATAACCGAACTCCTCTTCCGTTAATTTTTCTTCCTTTTTCTTAGAAAAAATTTTCTGTAAGAAACCTTCAAAACTTAACATAGATTAAACCTTATATATATCTACTTCTTGTTTTAGATTTTCTATAAATTTTATTAACCTTGAAGCTTTCTCTACCCACTCATCTATAAGGTGAGCAGAAACCGGAAACTCTGACTGTATCTCTTTATACTGTGAGATTTTATGGTTTGTAAATTCTATCAGCTTGTCAAGAAACTCTTTCATCTTATCAACTTGCTTACTGTAATAGAAAAGGTCTTTTAACATCTCTTTTCTCTCTCTTACAGGTATATCTATACCTAAGGACAGTCCAATATTTTTTATATCTATCCTTGATACATATATACCACTTTTTGATGGAACTGTTAAAACATTTATTATCCTGTCAAACTCAGACTCTTCCTTTAAAAATCCCATCTGTTCTTGAAACTTTGTGTTTGACATAAATGGGTTTTTCATCAAATCTTCCGGTCTCATATCTCTCACCGCCAAAAAGTTTAGTTTATTCTATTATATCTTTTTATGGGAATTAATCAAATTCAGAAACTCCTCTCTGGTTTTATGACATTCAAGGAATCTTCCAGTTAACTTACTTGTAACTGTAACACTCTCCGGATTCCTCACTCCCCTAATTGACATACACAAGTGTACCGCCTCCATAACTACTGCCACACCTTTAGGTTGAAGCTCTTTCTCTAAATACTCTGCTATCTCTGCTGTCAATCTTTCTTGGACTTGAGGTCTGTATGCAAATTTATTTACAACTCTAACTATTTTTGAAAGTCCACACACTTTTTTATCTGGAATATAGGCTACATGAGCTTTTCCGAAAAAAGGTAGGAGATGATGCTCACACAGAGAGTAAAACTGTATATCTCTAACCACAACCATCTCATCATAACTTCCAACTTCTTCAAAAACCGTCATATTCATCTCTCTGTAGGATTCAAACTCTTCCCACATCTTTGCAACTCTCTTCGGTGTATCCCTTAAACCTTCTCTATTTGGATCCTCTCCTATTCCCTCTAAAAACAGTTTTATTGCTTGCTCTATCTTGTTTTTGTCTATAGCCATTTTTCCTCTCCTAATTTATAGTAATTCCATACAAGCAACTTTTAAACAGTAGTTCTCCACCACATTGTAGCCTTTTTGAGATAAATCCTTTGAAACTTCAAGGTTCAACGTTCCGGGTTGAAACCAGAATGTTTTAAAACCCTTTTTAACCGCATCTTGAGCTGTATAAATCACATCTGCAGGCCTCCTAAACAGATCGACAATATCTATATCAACCGGAATATCCAGAATAGATTTATAAACTGGCTCTTCCAGTATTATCTGACCTTCATACTTTGGATTTACAAAAAAGATGTTAAATCCGTATCTTTTCACAACTTCACTAACGAAATAACTTGGTCGCGAAGGATCAGGGGATATTCCAATTACAGCCACGTTTTTTGAGTTCTTTAAAATCTCTCTTATCTTCTCTTTTGATGTTATCACCGGCATTATATCACCTCTGCAGTGTTATCTTCCCTATCACTACCTACATAATTGAGTTTTGCCTTTACAACGGAGTTTAAATTTTCTCCTGTATCTATGTAAGCATGTATGTAGTTAGGTGATAGTCCAACCTTTTTACCATCTCTCTCAGAGATTATAAGAAAGTCCATGGACTTATCCAAGAATTTTTTTCTAAACTCTATACTTTTCTGTTTTGATATCTCCATCATTATCTTAGTTCTCTCTTTCTTTTCTATATCATTTACCACATTTTTAAGTTTTAAAGCTGATGTATTCTCTCTTGGTGAGTATGTAAAAACATGTATGTAAGCAAAAGGTATATCTTTAATTGTTTTTACACTATTCTCAAAAGATACCTTATCTTCTGTTGGAAACCCAGTGATTACATCTGTCCCTATGGCTGTCTCCGGTCTTCTACTTAATATCCTATCTACCTTTTGGAGGTACTCTTTTACAGTGTAATCTCTTCTCATATCTTTTAAAACTCTATCATCTGCTGACTGTATGGAAAGATGAAAATGTGGAGCTATCTTTGGATTATCGGTAAGAAAATCTATCGTGTATTCATCAAGTTCACCAATCCCCATTGACGATAGTCTTACAAGGTACAGATTCTCTATTTTTGTTATCTCTTTAATTAAATCTATCAGTTTTCCCTCTCTGTGGTCATAACCGTACTGAGATAACTGAGTCCCCGTTAAAACAATCTCCTTATACCCCCTGTCAACAAGCATCTTTACCTGATTTACTATCTGCTGTATTCTTCCACTTCTCACCTTTCCTCTTGCAAAAGGAATGATACAAAATGAGCAAAAACTGTTACAACCTTCCTGAACTTTCAGTATAGGTCTTGTTCCTTCAAAAAATGTGGATATATCAAAAGTTTTGAAATCATTTTCTCTGAATATGTTCTCTATAAACACTTTACTTTCTAATCTTTCGTTTAGATAGTTCTCCACTATCTCTAATACTGCTGTTTTATGGCTGTTCCCTATAACAATGTCAATCTCTTCCATCTTTGCAAGTTCTTCCGGAGATACTTGGGCATAACAACCAGTTGCTACTACAACTGCATTAGGATTCCTTTTCTTTGCCTGTCTTATAACTTTCCTTGATGTTCTGTCTGCATCATTTGTAACCGTACAGGTATTTACTACATATATATCTGCTACATCGTTAAAATCAGTTATCTGATATCCTTTTTTAAAAAAACCTTCCTCTAATGCAGAAGTTTCAAACTGATTCATACGACATCCTAAGGTTGTAAATGCAACCTTTAATGCTCTCATCTAAATTCCTATCTCCTCAACAGCTTTCTCTAAATCTCCGTGTTTTAAAATCTCAATTAATTTATGCTCATCAAAGGCTTTTGTAAGTCTATTTCCGGTTTTAAGGTCAAATATATAGAATATCTCTTCCCCATAACTTCCTACATAGTAACTTCCTCTACCAAGTACAACCCCAGCCAAAACAGATGATTTATAATCCTCTGTAAGTTTTTCTCCAGTTCTTATGTCGTATAGGGCAAACTTACCGTTTTTCTTTCCCCAGAAGTAATTACTTTCTCCAGTTAAAGCTCCCCTGTCTCTTATCTTTTCAAAAAAGTCTGTCTTCTGCCCAGTAGTAGTGTAGAGAGCTTCGTATTTACCTGTTTGAGCTTTGAAGTACGGAGACTGTCCCTTTACCAATCCTGCCGTATGTATCCAGTCAAAATCTCCAGATATCTTTCCAATTTTTATACTGTATAGAGCCCATTTAACCTTATTTAAATCCTTTATATCACTATACTGTTCCTGTGTAGCAATAAAGTAATCAGATACACCTTTAAGATACCCTTCCTTAAATACATAGTAATAACGGCCTAAAAGATTACCGTTATCATCTGTGTGGATATACACATTATCTTGAAGTATAAGTTTCAACAGACTTCCCTCTTTAAATTTTCGAAAATTTTAATACAGAAAGTAGGAAGGTTTTATGATTTTGATTTGAAAATCTCCGGAAGTTTTTGTAAGATCACAAGAACTCTTTTCCACTTCTTCCACTCCATTGCAGGAACACCACTACCATAAACATTGTTAGGTTCAAGATTACTTCCAACTCCGGATTTCGCTGTAACTATGACGTTATCTCCGATCGTTATATGGTCTGCCACTCCTACCTGTCCGGCAAGTATTACATTATTCCCTATATTGCAACTTCCTGCAATACCTACCTGAGAGACAAGAATAGTGTTACGTCCGATTTTACAGTTATGTCCTATCATAACAAGATTGTCTATTTTGGTTCCTTTTTCTATTAAGGTAGCATCAATCATAGCTCTGTCTACTGTGGTATTGGATCCAATCTCTACATTATCTTTTATGATAACTTTACCTATATGTCGTATTTTTTTATGTTGCCCATCTTCCTGATAGTAACCGAACCCATCAGAAGCAATAACAACACCTGAGTGTAGTATCACATTGTTCCCTATCACCGTATCCTGATATATAGTTACCCTTGGATGAAGTAAGCAGTTATCTCCTATTGTTGTGTTTTTACCTATAAAACAGAAAGGCTTTATAACTGTATTTTTACCTATCTTTACATTGTCCTCAATAACTACATAGTCCCCTATATATGCAGTTTTGTCTATCTCTACATTTTTACCTATAACTGCCGTTTTAGATACATAACCGGACAATATCTCTTCCGGATAAAGTGTATCTATAAGTTTGTAAAAAGCTTTTGCCGGATCTTTTACAACTATCTGAGTTATATCCAAATTCTCAATCTTCTCTTTTACTAAAACAACTCCGGCTTTTATATCCTTAGGAACCTTAGAGATATTAGCTATAAATGTTAAATCCTTGGAAGAAGCTGTCTCTAAGCTTTTGAGAGACTCTATTTCAAAATCTTCTTTTAGGTTATATATCTCACCTTCTAAAATTTGAGCTATATCTGATACTCTCATTTCTTACTGTTATACTCCTTTATAACTGAATCTGTAATATCTAACCCCTTGTTGGAATAAAGGATACCACTTAAAAGCCCACCGTAAAAAACAATATCATAGTTATTTTTCTGAGCTATCGATTTAACAATATCCTTTATCTCTTTAACCATTGATGTTTCTGCATCTGCCTTCATCTTTGCAAGCTCCTTATTTGCCTGTTCTTCAAGAGTTTGTAGTTCTCTTGCAAGCTGACGAAGTTCTTCTCTTTTCTGATCTTTTGCTTTATCGTTTAGGGTAGGACTTGCAAGCTGTTTCTGAGTCTGCTGAAGTTTACCACTAAGTTCCTTTGCTTTATCTTGGTAATACTTAAGCTTTGCTTCTAACTCAGCTTTGTACTTTTTACCTTTAACAGACTCATTCATAACTCTGTCAATATCCACATAAGCATAACTTCCAGCAAAGGATTTAAAAACTGTCGCTAACAGAATCGTAAAAACAACTAAAAGTTTTTTCATTTTTTTACTCCTTTAAAAAGTTTATCATCAGAAAAATGTTCCAAGTATAAAGCCAAATTTAGAACCACTAACTCCGGAAGGTGGATTTAACACCTTTCCATAGTAAAGTTCTATAGGAGCAAAAGGTGTTATTATCTTCAAGCTCACACCTACCGAGTTATAAAGTCCAGAGAAGAAGTTTCCACTATCAAAACCTTTACCCTGATCTAAAAACACGGATCCCCACAGGAATCTATCAACTATCGGATGACTCAGCTGGTAGTTTAAAACTATCTGTCTTTTTGCTCCAGCAGGATTGTTATCACTATCCCTGGGACCTGCCATACCCCAATCAAATCCTCTAACTGTGAAGTCACCACCGACAAAGAAAAGTTCATCAAGAGGTATATCTTTCGATATACGTTCAACAAATCCAAAAGTACCTTTAATAGAAAATACAAAATCTGTGTAGAATACTTTATCCGGAATTATCTTTGACGCAGATAAAACAGCTTTATAGAAATCTCTTGTTCCGGTTCCTGTTTTTAATGTAAGTGTGAAATCACTTCCTTCTGTAGGTAAGAGAGGATTATTTACAGAGTTTCTGTTTATAAACCAGTAAACGGAGTATAAATCATACTTACCTGCCTGTCTCTTTATATATGTAGTTGCCGTATCCTGAATATCTTTGTACTCACCTTTTTCAAGTGTTAAACCTACCCCTGTTCTCCAAAATTCCTTAAATTCAAAGGAAAGTGTAGGTGAAAATCCTGTTTTTGTGGAAACAAAAGATGTGTAATTCACATATCTATCGTACAGGTCTAATCCTAAATCGAGAGGTTTATAGAAAGCCCAACGGTGGAGATAGTTCAAACTGTTATTTCTATATCTCGATCCCAAAGATAGGGTTAGTCCTGCTGTATCTCCGGTTCCCATAAAGTTTCCTTTCCTTAAAGATGCGAAGAAAGACAGTCCGGTTTGTTGACTGTACCCCGCACCTAATGACATCTGACCCGTAAATCTTTCATTTACCTTTGTGTCTAAATCTATCTCATTTTCTGACTTTACATTAGGATCAAATCCTATCATATCATAGTATCCAAGTCTATAAAGTCTTGATTGGGATCTCATAAGTTTATCTTTTAAGAACAGATCCCCAGGGGCCAATCTCAACTCTCTTCTTATGGTAGAGTCTCTCGACTCATAGTTTCCAGATACATCTATCCTATCTACGTAATATATATTACCCTTCTGAATGTTAAATATAACATCAACACTCTTTTTCTCTTTATCTACTATTTTATTAACTTCAACATTAGCAAAAAGATATCCAAGGTCATTATATTTATCAGTGATATTTTTCTTTATAAAATCTATCTTTTCTCCGTCATACGGCTCTGAGGGTTTTAACCGTTTTTTCTTAGATATGTTAAGTATCTCATCCTGAGTATACATATCGTTTCCGATAATATCAATTTTATTTACTCTGTATCTTTCCCCTTCTTTTATCCTTATAGTAATGATGTATTTACCACCTCTTTCAAGTAGTATCTCCGGAGAAGATACCTCTACATCTAAAAACCCCTTACTTATATAAAGCTCCCTTATTTTATCAATATCTTCATAGAGAGTCTCTTTAACTAAGGAAGGTTTGAATTTTAACTTAAGTATGTTTCTTTCAGAAGTTTCCATGACTGACAGAATCTCTTTCTTTTTAAGATGTTTGTTACCCACTATCCGAATTTCATCTATATAAGCCTTGGAACCTTCTTCTATCTTAAAAATTAAGGTATTGCCTCTATAGTAATAAGATATCTTTGTGTTGTAATACCCCTTTTTTTCATACATTTTAAGGAGTTTTTTCTGCATTTGGCTTATCTCATCTACAGAGAGAACTCTACCTAATCCTCTCTTTATACTGGAAAGCTTCTCGTTTAACTCAGGTCCTAAGGTTGAAAACGGTAGAGGTTTTCCTGATTCAAGTTTTTCTGACAAGTCAAGTCCCAACTCTTTTAAGAGGTCTTGCTTTGATACAGCCTTACTACCTTCAAACTCTATCCTCTGAACTACTGGAAGCTCCGTAAAGACAAATGTTATATCTATACCATTTTCCGTATATCTTGTGTAAGCCTCTACATTAGAGAAATATCCAAGTTTATAGAGATCCCTTAATGTTGAAGATATTGTCTCCCTTGAAACAACTGCACCATCTCTAAATGGTATTATAGGTTTTATAACCTGTGGGTCTAAAAATTTCAACCCTTTTATCTCTATCTTCTCTATTCTATATACTTTTCCGACTTCTTCCTGGATTGTTCCTGTTTGAATTTGTGGGGTTGTTTGAGATTCTTCTGAAAAAGATACAGATGATAAAATCAGAAGAGAAGCCAGCGTATAGCCGGCTCTCCTTATTAGGCTAATTGAAGTTCTCTTTTCTTCCTTGGTTTTTTGGCTTTTATTCCAACTGATCCATCTTTTGCTATAACTATCTCTACTTTTGATCCCGGAGTTACTTTCCCTGCCAATATTTCTTCCGCCAAGAGGTCTTCTACTTTTGATTGGAGAGCTCTCTTTATACTTCTGGCTCCGTATTCTGGTCTGAACTCCTTCTCTATCAGGTAGTCTACAAACTCTGGAGAAAGTTTTACAGTTATTTCCCATTCCTTCAACCTTCTATTTATTTCAGCAACTTGTATATCTATTATACCTTTAATTACTTCTTTGTCCAACGGTTTAAATACTATTATCTCATCAAGTCTGTTTATAAATTCCGGATTAAAGGCTTTTCTCACTTGATCCATTACATTCTTTTTAAGCTCTTGATAATCTACTATAGCAGACTTTGTCTCAAATCCCATCTTTCCACTGTCAAGTATCATCTTAGCACCAAGGTTAGAAGTCATTATTATGATTGTATTACTAAAATCCACAACCCTTCCAAGTGAATCTGTTAATCTTCCATCATCGAATATCTGTAAAAATATGTTATAAACATCGGGATGGGCTTTTTCTATCTCATCAAACAGTATAACAGAGTACGGTTTCCTTCTTACCGCCTCTGTAAGTTGTCCTCCTTCCTCATAACCTACGTATCCCGGAGGTGCTCCTATTAATCTTGATACTGTATGTTTCTCCATATACTCAGACATATCAAATCTGATTAACGCATCTTCCCTACCAAAAAGATACTCTGCCAAAGCTTTGGCTGTCTCTGTTTTTCCTACACCTGTAGGTCCCAAGAATAGAAATACTCCTATAGGTCTATGTCTTCCTTTCAGTCCTACACTGTTTCTCCTTATAGCCTTGGCTATAGCTTTTATTGCCTCAGACTGATCGACAACCCTCTTATGAAGCTCCTCTTCTATATGTAGCAACTTCTCTTTGTTTGATTCTGTTAATCTTGCTATAGGTATTCCGGTCCACTTAGCCACAACTTCTGCTATATCCCTTTCCGTAACTTTAGGTCTGTTTTTAGACCTCTCCTCTTTCCATTTCATCTTTTCAGTTTCAAATTTTGCTCTAAGTTTAAGCTCCTCATCTCTAAGTTTTGCAGCCTTATCAAAATTTTCTTCCTTAATAGCCTGTGCTTTTTCATCTTCAAGTTGTTTAATCTTTTCTTCCATCTTTATAAGATGTTCTGGAAGACCACTTTCTCTTAGTCTGACCAGTGCTCCCGCTTCATCGAGCAGATCAATAGCTTTATCTGGAAGCTGTCTATCAGAAATATACTTAACAGAAAACTCTACGGCTTTCTCAACAGCAGTTTTTGTATATGTGACATTATGGAAATCTTCAAATTTAGATTTAAGACCTTCCAATATCTCAACTGCTACCTCAGGGGTAGGAGGGTCAACCAACACAGGTTGAAATCTCCTCTCTAATGCTCCGTCTTTCTCTATATACTTTCTATACTCATCTAAAGTTGTTGCACCTATTACCTGAATCTCACCACGGGCTAAAGCTGGTTTCAACATGTTAGATGCATCTATAGAACCTTCGGCAGCACCTGCACCTATTAATGTGTGTAACTCATCTATAAAGAGAATTACATGGGTAGCTTTTTCAAGCTCTTTCATTATATTCTTCAATCTCTCTTCAAACTGTCCTCTGTATTTAGTTCCGGCAACCAAAGATGCCAAATCTAATGCTATTATTCTCTTACCTTGGAGATTCTCAGGAACATTCTTATTGGCTATCCTTTGAGCTAAACCTTCAACTATGGCTGTTTTTCCTACACCTGGCTCTCCGAGTAGGACAGGGTTATTTTTCCTCCTTCTGGAAAGTATCTGGACAACCCTCTCTATCTCTTTATCTCTTCCTACAACGGGGTCAAGTTTTCCCTCTTTTGCAAGCTGAGTCAGATCTCTTCCGAATCTGTCTAAGTTAGGAGTTGGAACCTGTTTAGACTGCTCCTGAGCCGGTATTTCCCCGAGTATCTGGAGTATCTCCCTTCTTATTGAGTATTCATCTATACCAAAACCTCTTAAAACCCTTCCGCCAAGTCCTGTCTTTTCCCTCACTATACCTATTAAAAGGTGTTCCGGACCTACAAATGGATGGTGTAGTATCCTTGCCTCTTCTACTGCAAACTCAAGAACCCTCTTGGCATCCGGAGCAAACAAAACCTCTCCCGTATAATTACCCTTTGGCATCTGTGATGTTAGTGTTTTCCTTACCTTCTCTATGGAAAGTCCAAACTTAGACAAGGTTAAAACAGCTATATCGTCCTGGTCTATGAGAGATAAGAGTAGATGCTCACTTCCAAGATAGTTATTTCTATAGTTAATAGCATGCTCTCTTGCATCAAGTATAACTTTTCTTGCCTTTTCCGTAAATTTCTCAAACATGGTAAATACCTCTTTTATTAAATTTGCCTACCAAAATTTATTTTCAGTTTAATTTTTTTCAACATTAACAATGATACCATCTTTTAAGTAATAAATATACCTACAATATTTTGCAATTTCAATATCGTGTGTAGCTATGATAACTGTCATCAGATTCTTTTCAGATATATCTTTTATAAGATTTATCACATTTCTCGCATTTTCGGAATCTAAATTTCCTGTTGGTTCGTCTGCTATCAGGATTTTAGGATTATTTACAACAGCTCTTGCTATGGCAACTCTCTGTTGCTCCCCACCAGAAAGCATAGGAGGCTTATGATTTAACCTATTCCCAAGTCCAAGCTTTTCTAAAATATCCGTTGCTTTTTTAACAGCTTCTCTATCCCCTTTTATCTGAAGAGGAATTGCCACATTCTCCAAGGCTGTAAATTCAGAGAGAAGATAATGAAACTGAAAGACAAAACCTATATTTTCATTTCTAAACCTTGATAACTCTTTATCCGGAAGGCTGTATATGTCTGTCCCTTCTATTAGAACTTCTCCGGAAGTTGGTATATCTATACCACCGATAATATGTAATAACGTGCTCTTTCCTGAACCGGAAGGCCCCATAATAGCTACCATATCCCCTTTCTCAATTTGCAGGTCTATACCTCTAAGGGCAACGGTAGATGTATTGCCATCTGTCTGATACACCTTTTTTAAAGATTTTGTTATAACTGAAAGATCACTCATATCTTATAACCTCTGCCGGAATAGCAACAGATGCCGACCTTGCAGGAAATATCGAAGAGATAAAACATATAAACAGAGATGAGACAACAACAGCAAAAATCTCAAAGAGAGATATTTTCAAGGGCAGATAATCTATCAGATAAACTTCCGGATTGAGTTTTATAAGATGGTAGGTATCTGCAATATAAACTATAGAAAGTCCCAAAATCAGTCCCAACAAAGTTCCAGTTATACCTATAATCATACCTTGAGCTACAAAAACTTTTGTTATAAAACTTCTATCTGCTCCCATAGTTCTAAGTATACCTATCTCCCTTCTCTTCTCTCTCGCTTTTGTTATCAAAAGAGTTGATATATTAAAAGAAGCAACAACAACTATGAGTGTTATAACCAAAAACATAGCAAACTTCTCAAGTTCCAAAGCTTGAAACATACTTTTATTTAGATCAATCCAACTTCTCACTATGTAAGGAAAATCTACAACTTTCTCAACCTTAGATTTTACCTTGTCCGCTTTAAATGGATCCTTCAGTTTAAACTGAATACCTGTAACAGCTGAGTTCATGTCAAAAAAGTTAGAAGCATCCTTTATATTCATCATAACAAAAGAAGAGTTATACTCATATATTCCAAGGTCAACTATTCCTACAATCTTCACCTGCCGGATTTTTGGTAAAAAACCAAAAGGTGTTTTCTTGCCAACCGGTGACATCAAATTAACAGTGTCCCCTATCCAAACATTTAAAGCCAGTGCCACATCTTTACCTACTATAACTGTGTCTGGATTATTAAGCAAACTATAATCACCTACGACCAACTTTCTGTTTATAGCCATAAACTGCCTATCTTTCTCTGGTTCAACACCTCTCACATAAACGGCAACTATATTGCTATCCTTTGATAACAAACCTTGGGTGTATATAAAAGGTTGATAATCAAATATCTCAGAAGTAGTTTTTTTTATTCTTTTTGCAATTTCATCATACTCTACAAAATTTCCCTCTGCCTTAACTACCATAAGTTGAGGAGCAGATTCTAAAAATTTAGTTTTTATTCCATACATAAATCCACTCATAACAGATAAAGTAACTATCAGAGCAGATACACCGAGCATAACACCAAGTATAGACACAACAGCCATAAAGGATAATGTTTTTGATTTTGCTGTTGTTAAATATCTGAAAGCTATCTTGATATAGAGTGGCATCTAACTCCTTTGATGTAAAATATTTAAGGTTAAAAATTATACCACGAGGTAAAAGTATGATTATAGGAACTCCTTTAAGCCATAATTCAAACAAAATACTACTTTTAGGAAGTGGAGAGCTTGGAAAAGAGTTTGTAATTGAAGCTATGAGAATGGGTATTGAGGTTATAGCTGTTGATAGCTACCAGAATGCTCCAGCTATGCAGGTAGCCCATAGATACTATGTTATAGATATGAAAAACGGAAAGCAGATAAGAGATATAGTTTATAGAGAAAAACCTGATTTCATAGTTCCAGAGATAGAAGCCATAGATACAGACACTCTCGTA
This sequence comes from Hydrogenothermaceae bacterium, assembly GCA_037478615.1. GTDB lineage: Bacteria > Aquificota > Aquificia > Aquificales > Hydrogenothermaceae > JAOABC01. The sequence continues at coordinate 1,759 of JBBFMH010000016.1, read as the reverse complement.
GAATTAGAGAAAGAAGGATTTAATGTTGTGCCATGTGCCCAAGCTGTAAAATACACCATGAATAGAATAGGTATAAGAAGACTCGCAGCAGAAGAAGTAGGTCTAAAAACATCAAGGTATGCATTTGCCTCAGATATAGACACATACAGACAGAAAATAAGAGAAATAGGACTTCCAGCGGTTGTTAAACCTGTTATGAGTTCTTCTGGAAAAGGTCAGTCTGTTGTAAGAAAAGAAGATGAGATAGACAAAGCATGGTTTTATGCTCAGGAAAATGCAAGAGGTAAAGGGGGAGAAGTTATAATTGAGGAGTTTATAGATTTTGATTATGAGATAACACTTCTTACAGTGAGAACAAAAAATCAAGGGACGCTTTTCTGTGAGCCAATAGGACATATTCAGGTTGATGGAGATTACTGGGAAAGTTGGCAACCTCATCCTATGACAGAAACTGCCTTAAATAAGGCAAAAGATATAGCGAAAAAGATTACAGATGCTCTTGGAGGTTATGGGATATTCGGTTGTGAGATGTTTGTAAAAGGTGATGAAGTCTGGTTTAACGAGATATCTCCAAGACCACATGATACAGGAATGGTCACACTTATATCTCAAAATATGTCAGAGTTTGAGATACATCTAAGAGCTATATTAGGTCTACCTATAGAGATTAAACTACTTAAACCTTCTGCTTCCTACTGTTTTCACTCTTGGGAATACGGGTCAGCTCCGGTTTATGAAGGTATAGAAGAATCACTAAAAGTAGCAGATAAGATTAGAATATTTGGAAAACCTACAACAAGACCAAAGAGAAGAATGGGAATAACCCTTGCAACCGGAGAAACAGTAGAAGAGGCCAGAGAAAAAGCTAAAAAATCTGCAAGTTTGATAAATGTTTACCCATCTTTGTTGTGATTTGATTTTAAGAATTTAACTAAAATATCTCTAACAGATAGCCATCTATTTTTTCTCTTTATTGCAATAACTTTCCCCCTCTTTATTAGCTGTCTTGAACTGGAAGGACTATAACCAATATCTGCTAAAATTTCTTCAACAGGTTCAAAACTAAATCCTCTACCTTCATATCTACTTATAATAAGTTCATCTAATGACTGCCGTAAACTGTTTAAAATTATATCTCTTAAAGATAATGACTTGGCAGACTTTAAGTGATTTATAATATCTTTCAAATCCGGTAAAACCTTTTCATATTTATCAAACAATGGAGCTAACTGTATATCTACTTCTTCCAAGCCTTTATAGTATAAATTTTTATTTTTTTCATCACCTTTTATTATCACAGGAGGATAACCATTACTGATAAGAATATAATTTAATAAAATTCTACCTGTACGTCCATTTCCATCTACAAATGGATGTATTTCTTCAAAAAAGCAGTGAGAAACAGATAAGTAATTAAAATCAAAATCTTTCCATAACAGTTTCACAAATTCAACAAATATATCAATCCACTCTTCTATATAAGCTACAGGGGGATTAAACTTTGCCCCAGATATCTTTATTTCTGTTTGACGAAATTCACCTTTGTTACCGATACCTTTATTTATCTGTCTTATAAGTGGTGTTCCGAATAAAAACTCTTTTTGTTTATAATTTTCATAAGCAAGACTGTAAATAAAATTTGCTGTTCTAAAATAGTTTAATGCTTCTTCCTGGGTTCTTGTCACTGCAAAATTTTTAGATAAAATTTTCTCAAATTCATCTTCAGAAATAAAATATCCTTCAACCATTATAGAGTTTC
>JBBFMH010000015.1:0-17104 GCA_037478615.1 Hydrogenothermaceae bacterium | reverse complement strand
GCTGCAACATCTTCCGGAGAGAGCTTTTCAAAGTTAAGGTTTATATCTATTAGAATTTTTGAAAACTTCTGTTTCTTTGCCTCTCTAACTGTGTATGCAGCAACTCTCCTAAATGTGTCTTTATCTATTTTCTTTGTCTCTCCAAGACCAACGAGTATTACAAAGTCTGCTTTTATCTTTCCATAAGTTGGAGCTATTAGAAATTTTCCTTCCTCAGCTTCAAACTTCAAAGTTTTTTTAAGTTTTGATATCCCACCTTCCAAAACATCATCAATCTTTTTAATATTTTCTCTCAGATTCTTCTCTTCTTTTGAAACAGGAAATACTAAAGCATCTACATTGGCTGTCTCATATTTTTTAGAAACTACTTCTACTTTCATCGTAGCACCTCTCTGTGTTTGTTTTTACTGAATTTATTATAACAAATAAAAAAAGCCCCCATAAAGGGGGCTTCACACCATTTTTAATATTTTTAACTTTCAAATATTAAGCTGTTACACCTTCCGGAGTTAAAACTTCAACTTCTACTGTTTCACTCTGCCATAAACCGTGTTTTGTACAGTAGCTCATAGCATTGAGTTTCAACTTATCCTTTGTAGGAACAATGTAAAAATCAACTTCTGCCTGGTTTGGCTTATTTCCAAGAGAACCTGGTGTAAATGTAGCCTGTCCAAGTAGAGTATCACCATCCCAAAGCTGAACATAAGCTATATAGTGATCAAAGTCATCTGGGTGAACGTACTCATTTCCAACTCTTACTTTCACTTTCAATTTTTGACCTTTTACAGCCTCACCTTCAACATAAACAAATGGAGAGTGTCTGTCAATAAAGTCTCTTTTAGCTTCTTTGTCAATTTGAGAGATGTCAACATAACTGTTTACTTTTGGCATCTTTAAACCTCCTGATTAGTTTTTAACTCTAAATATTAAATTATACAGCAACAGATATGCAAATGAGTTTTATCAGCTCAAAAAGTGAGATTTATCATATATACCTATACTTTAAAAGTTAATTTTAAAATTAAATTAATCTTTTGTAGGAGGTATAGTTATGAAAGTAGTCAAGCTTCAACCAAAGGATCATCTAAAACCAAAAGGTTTAATCGGTATATCTGATGATCAGATTGAGGTTCATTTTGAAGCCCATTATAAAGGGTATGTGACAAAGTATAATGAAATTCAGGAGAAACTTGCTAACTTAGAGTTTGCAGATAGGACAAAAGCAAACCAAAACTACTCGGAATATAGAGCTTTAAAAGTGGAAGAGAGTTTTAACTATATGGGTATCGTTTTACATGAACTCTACTTTGAGCATCTGATAAGTGGTGGAAAAGGAGAACCATCTCACGAACTTAAAAAAGCAATTGAGGAAACTTTTGGGTCTGTTGAAAACTGTCTAAATGAAATAAAGGCAACTGGTATAGCATGTAGAGGTTGGGCTACACTATCCTGGGACTCTTACAATAATATGTTATTCGTAAACGGGTTTGATGCCCATAATCAGTATGGATTTGTAATGTCTTATCCTTTGATAATTCTTGATGTGTATGAACATGCTTATTATGTGGATCAGAAAAATAAAAGACCACCTTATATTGATGCTTTCTTTAAGAACTTAAACTGGGAAGTTATAAATCAGAGATTTGAAAGAGCTGTTAAGAGTTAAAATTTTAATTTTTTAAAAGGGGGTATAACCCCCTTTTTTTATTATCCACAAGAGAAAGAACTTCCACAACCACAAGAACCAGCAGCGTTTGGATTCTTAATGGTAAATCCACCGCCCATAAAGTCCATTACATAATCAAGTACTGCACCTTTTATGTAAGGAGCAGAGAACTGATCAATAGCTATTTTTACACCATTTGCAGTTTCTACAATTCTGTCATCTTCAGAGATCTCATCATCAAATCCCATAGCATACTGGAATCCAGAGCATCCACCAGGAACAACTCTAACCCTTAGAATTGGGTTTTCGATATTGTTCTCATCCGCTATTCTCTTGATTTCCTTAGCGGCTGTTTCTGTAACTGTAAACTCTACTGTTTGTACTTCCATCACTAAATCCTCCTTTTAAAAAGTTTTTAATAACATAACTCTGTATAACTAAATTGTTTATGATTTAAAACAGTTTACCTATAGCTACATCATAGGTTGCATAAATAAATATCTCACTTAAGGAAGGATGGAAATATATAAAGTCATGTATCTCTTTAGCTGTATAACCGTGTTTTATAAATAGAGATATCTGATGTATCAACTCACTGGCACCTATCCCTACTACATCTGCTCCAATTATCTTTAAATCTGATTTATTGAAGTATAGTCTTACGTATCCTTCATTGTCTAATTCATCTGCTGCTTTCTCATTGTAAAGGTATGGATAGTATCCGGTTATCACCTCTATCCCTCTCTCTTTTGCTTCCTCTTCATTTAATCCCACGTGTCCTATCTCATATCCACTAAATACACTCCAAGGTGTTAGGGTATAATCAGGGGATATTTTTTCATTTTCGGTTATGTTATGTAAAACTATCTTTGCCTCATACGAAGCTATATGGGCTAACATAGGTGAATTTACAACATCACCTACTGCATATATATTTTCAAAATTTGTCTGTAGATTATCATTCACTTTTATAAACCCTTTACTATCTTTCTCAATTCCTATTGTATCTATATCAGAAGTGTTTGGGACCCTTCCAACTGTTAGCAGTATCTTATCTACAGTTAAAATTTTTCCGTTGGACAGAGTTACTGTTGCTTTCTGGTTATCCCTTGATATATCTGTTACTGTTGTATTAAAGTTTGTTTCTATTCCAAGTTGGTTAAACTTTCTTAAAAGATTTTTTGATATCTCCTTTGAGAATATTTTTGAAGGAAGGAGTCTATCTGAAATCTCTACTATATGGACTTTACTTCCAAAAACAGCAGATATATACCCAAGCTCACAACCTGCAACTCCTGCCCCTATAACAAGAAGACTTTCCGGAAGTTTATTTAGATTATCCATAAACTGTTCTGTTGTTATAATTAACTCTCCATCTGGCTTTATATTACCTATTGATGAAGGGATTGAACCAGTTGCTATCAGTATAAACTTACCTTCTATTACTTCTCTATCACCTTCCAGATATGTTACCTCAACCTGATTTTTTCCAACAATCTTCCCTGTCCCTCTATAAACCGGAACTTTCTTTGATTTTAGAAGATTTATAAGAGAGTTTCTCAAAAATGTTATGGTCTTTTCTTTACCTTCAAATGCTTTTGAGTAGTTAACAGTGTAGTTTTCTACAACTATCCCGTATTCTGAAAGTTTTTTTAATTTCTCCAATTGGTGAGCAGCAGATCTGAAATACTTTGTAGGTATACATGCTCTGTTTAGACAGTTTCCACCTACTTTACTCTTTTCTACAATGGCTATATTTAGACCTTTTCTTAGAGCTGTCAAAGTGGCTTCATATCCACCAGGTCCCATACCTATTATGATTAAATCATACATGTCAGAACTCCATCATATAGTATATTCCAGTTTTTACAAAATTCTGATCTATACCTAATTTAGATTTTAAAAACTCATCTAATATTGGTTTTGGAGGAGCTATCTCTATAACCGGAGTATCCTCCGGTAGTTTAGCTAAGATTTTTGCCTCTTTAATTGCATCCTGTACATTACCGAGTTTATCAACAAGACCAATCTCTTTTGCCTGTCTTCCACTGAAAACCCTTCCATCAGCATACTGTCTTAGCTTTTCTTTATCTATCTTTCTGTATTTAACAATAGCGTCCAAAAACTGTTCATATACATCCTTAACTGTTTCTTCAAGTATTTGTCTCTGCTGTGGTGTTAAAGGTTTCGTAGGATAAAGTATATCTTTATTTTCTCCACTTTTAACTGTATTAACCTTTACACCTACTTTGTTTAGTATCTCACTTAAATCAACCTGCTGAATGATAACTCCTATACTTCCCGTTATAGTTCCCGGATTTGCATATATAACATTTGCAGGTGCCGATATGTAGTATCCTCCCGATGCCGCCACATTTCCCATAGATACTACAACAGGTTTCTTTTCTCTTAACTTCTCTATACTTCTGTATATCTCCTGAGAGGCTCCTACTGCTCCTCCGGGACTATCTACTATTATGACCACAGCTTTAATAGATTCATCTTTTTGAGCTTTCGCAATACTCTCTACTGTATCCATATATCCCATTATACTGTCTTCAACTTTAATAAGTGCAACTTTTGGTTCTTTTGACGCCTTTATCCCGGATATAACATACAAAACAACAGCTAATATCAACACTATTATGAGAATCTTCTTTTTCATATCCTACCTCTTTAGAAAATTACCATATTATCAATATGTATAACCTCATCCACCTTTTTACCTAAAACTTCCGCAGCCTTGTCTGTTCTCATACCTTTTATAGAGTTTACTTCCCTATAATCAAAGTTAATCAATCCTTTCCCTATAATATTACCTTCTATATCGGAAATTGCAACCACATCACCTGCTTTAAATATACCTTCTACTTCCTTTATACCTGATGGTAAAAGACTTTTACCAGACCTGATGGCTTTTTCTGCTCCCTGATCTATGTAGATTTTACCCTTAGGAGAAGATAGAAGTTTTAACCAGCTTTTTTTCTTGGTTGTCTGTTTTTTCTTCGATGGGTATATAAATGTCCCAACATCTTTCCCAAGCAAAATATCAGTTATGATGGTTTGGCTTTTTGGAGCTATAATTACCGGAATTGAGTGATCTACCGCTATCTTTGAAGCTTCCAATTTACTTCTCATACCGCCACTACCATATGTAGATTTAGATGCTTTTGCAAAAGAAAGTGCTTGGTCTACATCATCTATAAAGTTTATAAGTTTAGCATCCGGATTAGATGGGTCATCTGTGTACAATCCCCCGGCAGTAGAAAGGATTATCAGCAGGTTCGCATCTGACATTAATGCTACATGGGAAGCTAAAAAATCGTTATCACCAAAAACTATCTCACTTACAGCTATAGCATCATTTTCATTTATTATAGGAACAACTTTAAAATCTAAAAGCTTGTTTAAGGTGTTTTTGGCATATATGTATCTTCTCCTATCTTGAAGTCCCTCCACTGTCAGAAGCATCTGTCCTACTGTAATTCCGTATTCTGAGAAAATATTATCGTATATCTGTATAAGACTTGCCTGTCCTACACTTGCAACAGCCTGTTTTTCTGTTATACTCTTTGGTTTTGATTTTAAACCAAGTTTTTTTATACCTGCAAGAACTGCTCCTGAGGAAACTATAATAAACTCTCTGTCCTCAAAGGATTTTATCTGCTTTGCAAGACTTTCTATGAAGTCTCTGTCTATGTTGTCATCTTTTTCAAGTATCTGGGAACCTATTTTTATTACTACTCTCTTTGCTTTTGAAAGAAGGTCAAGTTTATCCATTAAAATCCCTTTCTTGCAAATATTAGATACCCTGTATGGGCAACCATCCTATCTTCCGGTCTTAACCTATCTGGAACCGGCTTATATGGTCTAACCAAAATCTCTTCAACTTCTATATCTATAAATTGACAGTTTTTCAACTCTTTTATAACCTCTGATACCTGATTTGTAGTTGGCACTAAAAATCCTACCATACTGCCGGGTTTTAGTAGTTCTCTAACCTTGGAAATGTAATACCATGGCTCTCTCACATCTATAAAAGCAGCATCAAAATCTTTTTCATCAATATCTTCTGATAGGTCTTTGTGGTGTGGAATAACTACATCCTTAAAACCTGCAAGGTCTATATTTTTAACTGCATTTTCTAAAAAATCTTTTTCTCTCTCATAAGCGTATATCCTTCCGTCAGGATACAGAGCATTTGCCATAACTATACTCATAGCTCCGCTTCCTATTCCGGATTCTAAAACCTTCATCCCACTTCTAAGTCCAAGTTTCAATGTTATATAAGCAGAGTCCTTAGGATATACTATCTGGGTTTTTCTGTTTATTCCCATCATTATGATTTCATATAGAGTAGGTTTTAAGATGATGAAACTATCACCTTTATGACTTTCTATGAAGCTGTTATACTCTTTCCCTATTAAACTGTCCAAGTTTATATTTCCAAGATGGGTAGAGAAAACCTCACCGGCTTTAACTTTTACGAAAAAGCCGGCTTTTTTACCTTTAAGATAAACCGTATCTCCTTCTTTTACCTTTTCCATATTACTTTTTATGTGTTAAAAGTGCCAGGGAAAACTCTTTATTGTTAAAAAGGTCTATTGAGTAATTGTCCCAGAATACACAACTTCCTCCGGCTATAAAACACCCTCCGGAAGGATCCATATACCTTGCAAAAAGTATCTTTTCTTTACCAAGTTTAGAAACCGCTGTATCCTCTGCGTATATCATAGGCATAACATCATTTCCTGTTATCGTTAAACTATCAGTACAGGCAAGAACTACCTTACCTATTCCCTTCTCTTTCATTTTCTCTGAGACTTTTGTTGTTGTGATTAGAAGGTTATCATTATCGTAGTTGTTGACATCATCGGTTATTATATCCCCGTTGAACTTTATACCAAACCTTTCAGACATAGTATTGCAAGTATCTGCTATTCTGTCTTCGTTTTTGTAGTATGCAAATATACCTACTTTTTTACCATTTTTAACAAGCTCTTCAATAAAATCAACTTCTTCTTTTTTAAATGGTATTTCAGGATAGTTAAATATAATTACATCATACTCAGAAAATCTCTCAAACTGGTCAACTTCATCAACAACTATATCATTCTGTTTTGCATACTTCTGAAGCTTAGAAAAGTAGTAATGGTCTGAAATAATAAACTCCTGGTGAGTAACACTCCATGCAACCTTAGTCAAATCTTTTACCTCCGATATTTTTTTACTGATTAATATTATAGTATAACTTCTTAATAAATCTGAACTCTATCCATTTCCTGATTTCCAAAAAGAGAAAACATAGAAAAAACACAGATATCGGGTATATCCAATCTCCAAACTCCAAAGGAACTGTATGAATAAAATCGGATAGAAAATAAACCCCGAAAAACTGAATTGGAAAACCTACAAACAGGACTATCAAAAATATATACGGATTTATCTTAAAATTTTCCATAGGTTTATAGAAGAAAGGCTCTTCTCTAACAGCCTGAAATCCGTGAGACCATTGAGAGAAAACTACAGAGTTAAAAATTATAGTAACAGCTTTTTCAACTGTAAATCCAGAATTTAGTAAATAAACAAAAATAAAAATATTTACAACAGCCACAAAAGACGCAAACGAGATTATCCTGAAAATCTGAAATTTATCCAAAAACCATCTTGAAAAAACCTGCGGTTTTAAATTTAACAACCATCTTTCTTCTCTTGATAAAGCCAGAGGTTTATCTTGAATTCCGTCTGTAATAAGATTTATCCAGAGTATCTGAGTTGCATATATAGGCTGAGGCAGTTTAAATAAAAATGCCAAAGATAATAGGATAATCTCTCCTATACTTGTAGATACAAGATAAAGTATGACTTTCCTTAGGTTATGGGATATCCTTCTACCTACCCTTATAGCATCAACTATCACCATAAGGTCTCTTTCAAGAAGGACCATCTTCGCAACTGATTTTGTGGCTTCTGTCCCTTCATTTACGGCTATCCCAAGGTCTGCTGCCTTTACTGCAGGCATATCATTTACCCCATCCCCCATCATAACCACTTCTTCACCAGATTTCTGAAGTATTCTAACCACTCTGTATTTATCTTCCGGAGTAACTCTGGCTATGACACTTACATTTTTAAGTATATCTTTTAGTTCATCATCACCGTAGTTATTGAGCTCAAAACCTTGGAGAGCTATTTTACCTTCTTCATGAATTCCAACAGCTTTGGCAACAGCCATAGCCGTTTTAATATTATCCCCTGTCAACATCATAACTTTTATACCTGCCTGCTTCGCAAGTTTTACTGCTTCAATAGCACTCTCTTTTGGAGGATCTAAAAATCCTATTAGTCCTATAACTTTTATCCTAACCTCTAATATATTTTCAGGTATTCCATCTATCTGGGTATATCCGTATGCCAAAACTCTCAATCCAGATTCTGCCATAGAGTCATGTATATTCCTTAACAGATTCAAATCCTCAGCATTATTACTTAACTTTTCAAGGGACTCAAAGGCTCCTTTTACAAAGAGGAAATCTTTGTCTCCAACTCTGTTTATTGATGCCATAAATTTAAGTTTGGTATCAAACGGATAGAGCCAAACTCTTGGAAACTTTCTTCTTAGGTCTATATAATCTTCCCCATTGTCTTCCAAATATTCAAGCATAGCTATTTCAAGGGGATCTCCCCTTTCTATATCAGAGTCATTACATAATGCAAGAACGAGATTATCTTTATCTTTCTCCAATGAAAATATCTCTTTAACTTTTAAACGGTTTTCTGTAATAGTTCCTGTTTTATCTGAACATATAAATGTTGCACTGCCAAGTCCTTCAACAGCATAAAGCTGTCTTATAAGAACTTTTTTCTTATAGAGTATCACTGCACCCACAACAAGTGCTATAGTTACAGCTATTGGAAGTCCTTCCGGAACCGCAGATACAAGTTGAGCTATAATCAGCATTATTAGTTTTTCTATATCCCTTCCCTGTAAAATACCCAATATGAATATAAATGATAGAAGAGAAACTATAGTAAGTATCAGCTTCTTTGAAAATTTGGATATAGCTCTTTTCAGAGGTGTCTCTCTTTCCTTTATCTGGACTTTGCTGTATATCTTTCCCATCTCTGTATCTATTCCTACGGCATATACAACACCTTTACCTATACCTCTACTAACGATAGTTCCTGAAAAACCTATATTTTTCCTTTCATACAGTGGAGTTTCGGGAAATAAGATATCTTCAGCATCTTTTTCAACAGGGATAGATTCCCCCGTTAATATAGATTCATCTACAAGTAAGTTGTTAGTCTCTATAAATCTCATATCTGCCGGAATAACATCACCTTCTCTTACTATCACAATATCTCCGACAGTTAAATCTTGTGCAGATATAACTTTAACAACTCCTTCTCTTATAACCTCCACTTTAGGTATTGTTAATTTAAGAAGTTCTTTAATCTTCGTTTTTGCTTTGTACTCCTGGTAAAAACCTATAGCACCATTTATTATAACTATACCAATAATAAAGAAAAAATCTTTTATTTCTCCAAAATACAAGGCTATCAAGGACGCAATTATTAGCACAAGAATGAGAGGACTTGTAAATTGCCTGAAAAATATCTTTAAAACAGTTTCCTCTTCAAGTTTTATAGTGTTAAGTCCGTATTTTGCTAATCTTCTCTTTACTTCTTCTTCTGTTAATCCATGTATAGATGTTTCTAAAAGTTTTAAAACTTCATCTATGGACTTATCATACATAGTTTTTAATCTCCGGTATTCTTATTCTCTCTTCTGACACCCTCCTGATTTTTCTTAACAAACCACATACTACCAGCAAACATAGCAGCAACACCAACTATAATTATCAATCCTTCAACAAAGGAGTTAGCATTACAGAAAACTCCAAAAGATGAGTAAGGATCACACTGTTTCAAATTGGAGATATCCAATGGATTTTCTTCTCTTGCAAATACTGGTATTGAAAAAGTTAGCAAAGAAAATAATCTCTTCATCTACACACCTCACAGGTCTATTTTTTCTGCTAAAACCTTTGTTGCTTTCAATAACTGTTTCTGTCCTACTTTTGCATATCTCGCAGTTGTGATTGGGGAAGCATGTCCTAATAATTCCTGTATTACCCTTAACTCTGCTCCAGCTTGTAGAGCCATAGTAGCAGCAGTATGTCTTAATTTATGGGGATGAATATCTATCCCCAACTTTCTACCAGTTTCCCTTATCTTTCTCCATAGTAAATGGTAAGAGATTGGAAAAACTGTATCAAAATCATGGGTTTTAAGATAATCAATCAGAATCTCAAGAGGTTTTCCGGTTATCGGAATTTCCCTTTCTTTATCTCCTTTTCCTTTTACCCTAATAAAGGCTATATCTCCTTCAGAAACACCTTCTTTTATCAAAGTATCTACTCCGAAAGTTTTACCATCTCTTTCAACTGTTATGCTATCTTTCTTTATACTTAGAATCTCAGATGACCTAAGCCCTGTTGATATAAGTAAAATAATGATTGTTCTTAATGTTTTATCCGTAATACTCCCTAAAAGTTTCCTTACCTCTTCATTAGAAAGTGAGGAAGGTATTTTTTGAGATATCTTAGGTCTGTGGGACTTTGTAATCGGAGAAACGGATATAAGCTCTATATCTATGAGATACTGAAAAAAAGAGTTAAGAGATGCAAGTTTTCTTGCTATTGTGGAAGATTTTTTGTTTTTAGATTGTAGTATCATTCTAAATTTAGCCACATCCGCTTTTGAGATGTCAGATATATTTTTATCTCCTACGATCTGTATAAACTGCTTTAAATCAACGTCATAATTTTTTAGAGTATTTACAGACTTATCCTGTATGTAAGATAGAAATAGCTCTTTACATTCACTGATCTTCACTTTCTCTCCACCTTTTGTAAAGGCTATGTTGTATATCAAACTGATCCAAAATTTTGCCTACTACAAAGTTTACCATATCTTCCACTGTTTTTGGCTTATGGTAAAATCCTGGGGAAGCCGGCATAACAACAGCTCCAGCCATTGTAACCTTCCTCATATTTTCTATATGGATAAGATTATAAGGCATCTCTCTAACAACTAAAACCAGCTTTTTCCTCTCTTTCAGGGCGACATCACAGACTCTATGTATCAAATTAGAGCTTAAACCGTTGGCAATGGCAGAAAGGGTAGCCATAGAGCAAGGAGCAACTATAACTCCTTCTGTTTTAACGACCTGAGATCCACTGGATACAGAAGCTGCTAAATCTTTTTCAGAAAAAATCTCCACGTTTGAGTTTAAACTTTTTATAAAGTCTGATTTTTTTATACCTTCTTCCTTCTCCATTACGAGATAAGCGTTAGATGAGACTATCAACTTAACGAGGTTATCTTTCGAGATCTCCTCTACCAATCTTCTACCGTATATAAAGCCACTTGCTCCGGATATTCCAACTATAAAAGTTTTCATAATATAATAATAGCACTTATGGAGGATAAATGATAGAGAATTTAGAGCAGTTTCTCAATCAATACGGTTATGTTGCTGTATTTATAGGGACATTCTTAGAGGGAGAGATATTCTTACTTGTAGCCGGATTTTTTGTAAAACACGGATTTTTACAACCTATCCCTACTTTTATATTCTCAATTTTGGGAGCATTAACTCACGAACTTATATACTTTTTTTTAGGTAGATGGAAAGGAAGACATTTTCTACTTGGAAACAAATACACAAAAAGAAGATACAGAAAGGCAAAGAAAATGATCGATAAATACGGTGTATTATCTCTCTTTTTTATAAGATTTTTGTATGGTATGAGAATAGTTCCTATGATGCTTTTCGGAGCAACCGGTTTTAACTTTTACAAATTTTTGTTCTTTAATTTAATATCTTTGGTTATGTGGACTTCTATTTTTTTATCCTTAGGATATCTTTTTGGTCATACAGCAGAGATAATTTTTGGAAAAGTAAAAGATATATACCTGACAACCGGTATAATAATTGTTTTAGTTGCACTTGTAGTTTACATTATTTATTATCTTAGAGGAAGAAGAGGTGAGCAATGAAAGACTTAGTGAGCATAAACGACATTACAAAAGAAGAGATAGAAGAGATATTTAAGATAGCAAAGAGTTATAAAGAACGTTTTAAATCTGGAGAAAAGAAATTTTCCGATTTAAGAGGTTTTTCGGTTTTACTCGTCTTTTTTGAAAACTCAACTAGAACGAGGACATCCTTTGAACTTGCTGGAAAAATACTTGGAGCAGATACAATAAACATATCTGCATCTGCAAGCTCTGTAAAGAAAGGTGAAACTCTCTACGATACAGTAAAAACAATTGAAGCAATGAATACAGACTTTATTGTAATTAGACATTATATGTCAGGGGCAGCAAAGATAGTATCAAAATCTGTTAAATCAAGGGTTATAAACGCAGGAGATGGTACAAACGAACATCCTTCACAGGCATTGTTAGATGCATTCACAGTACTGGAAAAGAAAGGAAATATAGAAGGTCTTAAGATAGCAATTGTAGGAGATATACTTCACAGTAGAGTGGCAAGATCAGATATAAAGATATTCAAAAAGTTTGGTGCGGAAGTGACACTCTGTGGTCCAATCACAATGTTACCACGTTATCCACAATCCTTAGGGGCAGATTATATAACAACTGACGTGGAAGAAGCAATAAAGGATAAAGATGTGGTTATATTTTTAAGAATACAGCTTGAAAGACAGGAAAAACCTTTCTTCTCTACATTAAATGAGTATTCAGTTAAATACGGCTTAAATGAGAAAAGATTAGACATGATGAAGGATGATGTGTTGATTATGCATCCTGGACCTGTGAATAGAGGTGTAGAAATTAAAAGTGAACTTGTCTATGGAAATAAAAGTGTTATTTTGGATCAGGTAGAAAACGGTTTGTTTATCAGAATGGCAGTGTATAATTTTTTAGTTTAAGAGGTTTAAAACGAACTTTCACAGGAGGTTTTTATGAAAAAAGATTTTCTCTCAGTATCAGATTTAACAAAAGAGGAGATTTTAGAAGTTATAAAATATGGAATTGAACTTAAAAAGGACAAATTTAAAGACCAATCTCTGAAAGGTAAATCAATAGGACTTATATTTATGAAACAGTCAACAAGGACAAGACTTTCTTTTGAAGTAGGTGTTTACCAGATGGGAGGTCAACCTCTCTACATATCCGGCTCTTCCACTCAGCTAAGTAGAGGAGAGGATATAAAAGACACTGCAAGAGTTATGTCCAGATATTTAGATGGTATAGTAATCAGAACTTTTTCACATAGAGAAGTTGAAGATCTGGCTAAATACGGTTCAATCCCTGTGATAAATGCTCTAACGGATTATTTACATCCATGTCAAGTTATGGCTGATATGATGACAATTTATGAGAGATTCGGCAGCTTGGAAGGTAAAAAGGTGGCTTACATAGGTGATGGTAATAATATGGCTAATACATGGCTCATTGCCTGTGGAGTTATGGGAATGGATATATCAGTAGCCACTCCGGAAGGATACGAACCAAACGGAAAAGCAGTTTTGGAAGCTGTAAATCTTGCAAAAAAATCCGGTGCAAATATTGAGATAACAAACGATCCAAAAAAAGCAGTAAAAGATGCAGATGTTTTATACACAGACGTATGGGTAAGTATGGGTCAGGAAGCAGATAAAGATAAGAAAGAGTTATTTAAGGGATTTACAATAAATGGAGACCTATTAAAATTGGCAAAAGATAGTACTATCGTGATGCACTGTTTACCTGCCCATAAAGGAGAGGAGATATCAGAAGATATATTTGAGAAATTTTCAGATGTGATATTTGATGAGGCTGAGAATAGATTACATATCCAAAAAGCTCTTATGAGCTTTTTATTTAAAAATATCTGAAAGAGGTAGATATAGATGGAAGGTGGTGAAAAGAAAAAAGTTTATAGAAGACACGATAGAAATCCTATTCCCCTTTTGCCAGCTGAAGTAAGAAAAAAAACATTTAAAGAGTATATACTTGGATACGGACATACTGCGGCAAAAGATGAGGCCAACAGATGTATTCTCTGTAAAAAACCACCGTGTCAGGAACATCAAGGTAAGTATGGCTGTCCGGTTTATGGTGATATCAACCTATGGATAGAACAGATTCAGAAAAACAACCTTATAGAAGCTTTCAGAATACTTAGAGAAAAAAATCCTTTCCCTTCTATATGTGGGAGAGTATGTCCACAGGATAGACTCTGTGAAAGCAGCTGTGTTTTAACATTTAAGGATAATGGACAAGCTGTCGGAATTGGTGGACTTGAGAGATTTGTTGGAGATTCAATAAGAATGTCAGGGTTAGATTGGATAGATCCGCAAGAACCACCAACAGGGAAAAAGGTGGCAGTAATAGGATCAGGTCCAGCAGGTATGTCAGCTGCTTACTTCTTGGCAAGAAAGGGACATTCTGTAACCGTTTTCGAGGCATTACCATTCACAGGTGGAGTAATGAGATACGGAATCCCAACAGCAAGATTAGATAGAGAAGTCCTTGATTGGGAGATATCTCTAATACAAAAGTTAGGTGTAGAGATAAAAACCGGTGTTGTAGTCGGAAGAGATATATCAATAAATCAGCTGAGAAAAGAGTTTGATGCTGTGTTTATAGGGGTAGGATCTGGAAGAGGAAAAAAGATGGGTATTCCAGGAGAAGACCTCAAAGGAGTATATACAGCTATATCTTTCTTAATGAAAGCAAATACAAACTACCTAACAGAGCTACTTACTCCGGAAGTAGATGTTGATTTACCGAGAAATAAGAAAGTGGCAGTTATAGGTGGTGGATTTACTGCGGCAGACTGTATGTATACATCTATAAGACTTGGGAATGAAACACATCTTATCTACAGAAGAACGAGAGACACATCATCAGCAAGACAGGAAGAGTGGGACCACTTAGAAGAAGAAGGAGCAGTCCTACACTGGCTAACTCAACCTATTGAAGTTGTAGGAAATGAAAAAGGAGAAGTTATAGGTCTTAGATGTGTAAAGATGGAGTTAGTTCCAGATGAAAAAGGAGGAAGACCAAAACCTGTTGAAGTTCCCGGTTCGGAACATATAATCGAATGTGATACAGTTATAATGGCTGTAGGACAGGGAGATAATCCAATAGCTTATAAAGATGTAGAAGGACTAAACATAGACAAATGGAATAATCTGTCAACTGTTGACTCAAAGTATAGAACCAACATTGAAGGTATTTTTGCTGGTGGAGATGTTGTAAACGGTGGAGATACTGTCGTTGTAGCTATAAGACATGGTAGAGATGCGGCAGAGAGTATCCATGAATACCTTATGACAGGAAAATGGGAACACTCTAAGTAGTTTACAAATAGTGGATAGGATACAACTATCCACTTTCTACTGTGCTTTTAAAAAAACAGTATTTCCAACTTTAAGTTTATGTAAAACATTCTCGGCTATCAAACTATTTATCAGATCTTTTGTTTCTTCATCAAAGAGTATATCTATATCAGCTTCGGTATAAGCTCTATTTCTGAAAGTGTGTAGTAAGTCGTCTTTATCAAGATGAATTCTTCTCACATTTCCACCATCTTTTCTTGTAGCCACACTTACATTTAATCCTTCGAACATATGGGCTACATTGTATAAAGTTTGATTATCAACAGCTTGAACCCTGTAAGCCGGTGGTCTATCTATAGTCGATATATCTACTCTATCAGGATTTATCTTTTTGCAAGCATCAACAATCTTTTTTATAACCTCTTCTTTATCATTTACATTTTTAACTACTAACACCTCTATGACAAGAACTCCCCTATACTCTCTTCTAAAAGAGATCATACCATCTATAATTTCTCCGATGTTTATACCTTTCAAAGGTCTATCCACTTTTTCAAAGGTTTTTTGATCCGCGGCATCAAGAGACAACTTAACAATATCAAACTTTTTAAGAGCTTCTGTAGTATTTTTATCGTTGATTCTACTACCATTTGAAAGTATGAGGGTTTTTGACACTCCTTTTATTTTATTTAATCCATCTACAAGAGAACTTAGGTTTGAGTATAAAGTTGGCTCACCGTTTGCAGTAACCGTGATAACATCCGGATATCCGTTCTTTGAAAGCCAGTCAGAAACCTCCTTCAATATATCTTCCACTAATGGCTCATTTTCTATCTTATCAATAGGCTTAGCTTTTTCTAACTCACAGTAGAGACAATCAAAATTACAGCTTTTTTTCTCAGGAGATAGGTCTATACCTAAGGATACTCCAAACCTTCTTGATAAAACCGGCCCAAATACATATCTATACATACAAAACAGTTTATCACAAAAAGAAAAATTTTAAAGGGCTATATTTTGATTTGACACTTTGATTTTTTTAAGATAAGGGAGCTTTAAGCTCCCTTCTTAGTTTATTTTTTCATAGATTTTTCAACTTCTTTTTCCATATGGGAAGATCTCTTCTCTACTTTTTCTTTTAACTCAGAGAGATCTCTTTCAATTTTAACTAACTTAGCATTACACTCTGCAGGACATACTTTTCCAAGTTCGTTAACTGCAGATTCAAGTGCTTCAACTTTATCAGATAAACCAGCTGGAACTGTTTGTATAGATGAGATTTGAGATTTGAGGTCCGCAATTCTCTTCTCTATTGCATCAAGTTTAGCATTCACTTCCGCAACTTTAGAATCAACGTATTCCTTTGTAACAAAATCTCCTTTTCCTATCGGTGGCTCATAACAACAGTTACCCGGATTCGCATACGTATAAGACATAACAGAACCGCTTAATAATATAGTAGCAACCAAGAACTTCCTCACTTTTTACCTCCTTACTCTTTCTAAGAGGATGATATACTCACCCTCTTTCTCTATAACTGTAGCCTTCAGAGGGGTAGGATCCCTCTGATATATTACTTTCGCATGCTTTTTTCTACCTCTCTCTCCATATGGGTAGTTTGTTTTTCAACCTTCTCTTTTAAAGCAGAGAGATCTTTTTCTAAGGCGTTAATCCTGTCAGAGCATGCTGTCGGGCAGGTATTTTTCATCTCATTAACTTTTGCTTCTAAATTTGATACCCTATCAGCAAGTCCGGCAGTTTGACCAGATTGAGATTTTAAAGCTGCAACTTCTTTTTCAAGAGCAGAAAGTTTTGACTCAATAGAAGAAACTTTTTGATTCACACCAGCAATCTGTTGGTCTACATACTCTTTTGTAGCATAATTTGCACAGCTTGCAATAGTTAAAGCACCTACTGCTACTGTTAAAGCTAATAACTTCTTCATCTTTCTACCTCCTACGGATGTTATTCATTTCTAATAATATAATAACTCTAAAACATACTTTTGTCAAATTAAATTGAGCCTGTTGGAAAAATATTCAAAGCATTGATATACAAGGAATAGAAAGACCTG
>JBBFMH010000014.1:0-17753 GCA_037478615.1 Hydrogenothermaceae bacterium | reverse complement strand
ATATGTTAGAATTAAGTATCGAAATTCCTAAAATTGAGATAAATCCTACAAAAGCAGATACACTTATCGCTTCTCCCCATAACATTAAGAATAGTAAACCCCCAAAGAATGTGTATATGGGGGCTATTGAAACTATAATAGTATTTTTTAGAGAATTATTTACTATAAATAGGACTATAAATATTACTAGCATCGTAAAGATTATTGAATACTTTAATCTCTCAAAAGCCTTTTCCATCTGTTCAAATTGTCCGGACCAAGTTATATAGTAACCTTCCGGAAGTTTTATACCTTTTACAGCTTCTTGGGCTCTTTTAACAGTTCCTGCTAAGTCTTTAGATTCTACAGAGAATTTTATAGGAATATATCTGTGGTGATTTTCTCTGTATATGAAAGATGAACCGGTATCATAATATACATTTGCAACTTTTGAAATTGGAATAAATGATCCATCATTCAAAATGATCGGTATATTTTTTATATCTTCTATACTATCTCTGTAATCATCAGGAAACTTTATAACAAGATCAAAGAATTTGTCTCCTTCCATTATTTGTGATACTGATTTACCGTTTAAAGAAGATGATATAACATCCAGGATATCTTGAACTTCTAAGTTGTATAAAGCGGCTTTTTCTCTATCAACTTGTAAGATTAAATTAGGTTGTCCTAATTCTCTAAATACTCCAACATCTGTAATGCCTTTAACTTTTTTAATCTTTTCTTCTATCTGAGTAGCGATATTATCAAGGATCTGTAAATCAGGACCAAAAACTTTTACAGAATTTTCTCCTTTTACTCCGGACATTGCTTCGTCTAAGTTATCTTGTATGTATTGAGAGAGGTTTACATCTGCATTTGGGAATTTTTGTTGTATCTTTTTTCTTATTTCATCTTCAAGTTGTTCCTTTGTTATATTCCTCTCCCATTGACTATATTCCTTTAATTTAACAAAATACTCACTGTTAAAGGGTCCAGAAGGGTCTGTTCCGTCTTCAGGTCTTCCTACTTGAAACTCTACCTGCTGAACTTCATCAAAGGATAAGAATATATTTTTTATCTCTTTAGCGTTTTCGTAAGATTTTTTCAAAGAGATTGTATAAGGAAATATTACTCTGGCATAAATATTTCCTTCATCCATTTTAGGTAAAAATTGAGATCCAAGAGTTTTAAATATAACTATTGAAGATATGGCTATAATAAAAGTTGAAATTATAGAGGTTTTTAAACTTATCTTATCGAATATTTTAAAGTATAAATTTTCTATTTTAGTTAGAAATCTAAACGTTTTCTCATTAGCATTCTTTAAAAATAGAAAAGAGGCAGCCAAGAGATAGCTGAACGTAAGTATAAATGCGAAAGTTAATGCAAAGATATAAGTTTTAGCCATAGGCATAAAAATTTGAGATTCTGAACCTCTCATCGTAAAAAGTGGGATAAAAGCAAGTAAGATAATTATTAAACTGAATATCACAGGTTTAAATATCTGATTTACATTCTCATGTAGAGCATTTAAATGTAATTTTCCAGAATGTTTTAACCTAAAATAGTTTTCAACAAATATAAGAGGGATTTCAACAATGATACCAAAATCTATAGCACCTAAGGAAAGTAAATTTGCGGAATCTTTGTTTAATGTTATTATCGTTAAAGTGTAAAGTAGAGATATGGGTATTATTGACGAAACTATAAGAGCCGATCTTATCTCTCCCAAGAATATCAGTATTATAACCACCACAAGAATTATTCCCACAGAGGCTGTCTCTGTAATTTTGTTTATAACTTTATCTATAAGCTCTTGCTTGTCATAGAAAGGAATAATTTTTACATCTTTTGGTAAAACAAACTTATTTAAGTAATCAATCTTTTCATGGAGAGACTTTAATGTAGGAATACTTTTTTCACCTTTTCTTAAAACTACTACACCCATAACTATATTTTCATCGTTGTTTAATCCTACATAGGCTGTTCTTGGAAGTCCTGTTATTCTTACCTGAGCTATATTTTTAACCAAAATAGGTATGCCGTTTTTAAAACCAACAACTGTATTTTCTATATCGGATATATCCCGTATTAAACCTATACCTCTTATGTTATAAAATTGATCTCCAAATTCTAAAACCCTACCACCTACATTAACATTACTTTTGGATACAGAATCGATAATTTGAAAAAGAGGGATCTTATACTCAATAAGTTTTTGCGGATCTATTATTATGGAATATGATTTTATCTGACCTCCATAACTGGAAACTGTTGCAATACCAGTTACAGTTTGTAAATTTCTCGCTATTATCCAATCTTGAATTGATCTTAGTTCTATCAGTGATCTATTCCCCTTTACCTGATATCTCATTACTTCACCGATTGGACTTGGATTTATAGAAGGTTGAACTCCAGGAGGAAGATTTACCTGTGCTAGTCTGTTTAACACCTCTTGACGGGCTTCTTTATAACTTACATCAAAGGAAAACCTACATTTTATATCAGATAAGCCATATATGGATATACTGTAGATGTTTTCAAGTCCGTACATTCCGGCAAGAGCTACTTCTATGGGTATTGTTATTTGTTTTTCTACCTCTTCGGCCGATCTTCCTTCATAAACAGTAACAACTTCTACTATAGGTGGAGATGGATCCGGAAAAACCTCTATGTTAAGATTTTTTACTGTAAATAAACTAGAAGTGATAAGGATAAAGTTCATCAGAAGTATTGCTACTGCATTTTCTATAATAAACCTAAAAACCCTATCCATCTTATTTATTCTCCAGATTTATAGGGTCAAGTATTAATTTATCTTTTAGATTTACTCCTCTAACTATGGAGTAATTATTATCGCTTGAATCAGATACTATATAAACTTCTTTTCTTGTTATATTACCTTCTGAATTCTCTACAAATACGTAAAAATGATTATTTTTAAATAGAATTGCTCTCTTTGGTATAGATAACAAGTTATCCAGTTTCTTCTGTAGTTTTACTTCTACAAAAGCATTTGCTTTGAGTTTATCTGTCTTTTCAGGTTTTATATAAACCTTTACCGTTTTACTTTCAGGATCTATAACATCAGATATATATATGACTTCTCCATTAATTTCTTCTCTATTTATATCTGCTATGGCTATCCTTACTTTATCACCTTTTGATATTAATGGAATATCTTTTTCATAGATATTTGCAACCACGATAAACTTCTCTCTATTTGCTATTTTCATAATAGGAGATTGAGAATCTGGAGATACCCTTGACCCTACAGTTGAATTTATTTCATAAACAACACCGTCTATCGGTGATTCTATATATGCTTGAGTAAAATCCTTAATGTTGAGTAATCTCTGTTTTTCTTCTAATCCTTTCAATACTGCTTCAAGTTGTTTAACATTGGTTTCAGACTGGATTAAATCATTTTTGGAAATTGCACCTACTTCAAAAAGTTTTTTATTTAATTCATATATCCTTTTTGCTTCTATGAGTTGAGCTTTTACTGAGTAATAATTACTCTGTATATCTGTTGTATCTGTTGCTTTTATCTTTGCTATCTTCTGCCCTTTTTTAACGTAATCCCCTACTTTAACATATATAGTATCTATCTGACCGCTTATAGCTGGTAAAACATGGACAACACTATCAGGCTCAAAGGAAACGACAGCAGGAAATATTTTTAATATCTCTGAACGTTGTGTATCAGGAAATATTATTGTATATTGAATTTTTGGGGTTTGAATATTCTTAGTACTCTCCTCTTTACAGGAGAATATTAAAGTGGCTGTCAGTAAAATATATATACTTTTTTTCATCAATACTCTCCTATTGCAACTTTTAACTGATAATAAGTTGTAAAGTAGTCTATAATTGACTGATTGTAGTTTTTTTGAAATTCTCTGTATAGTCTGTAAGTATCAAGTAAAGTAAGTATATTAATACCTCTATAACTAAAAGCTTTTTCTGTATTTTCTTTTAACTGTTTAATCTGTTGGAATTTCTCTTCGTAAGATTTGTAGATATTATATTTGCTGACTAAGGAGTAGTATAGCTGTGTAATCTCTGTTTTTGTCTGTTGGACTATTTTTTCTTCTTGTAGTTTTGACTGTATATAGTTTATCTTTGATTTTAGAATTTCTCCTTGATTTCTATCAAAGATAGGGATAGGGACAGAAAATCCTATTCCAGCATATCTATATCTGCTTCCATAACCATCTATTTCTAAACCTATAGTTACATTTGGAACTGCAGAAGCTTTGCTATAATCTATCTGAGTTTTGGAAATCTCTGTGTTTAATCTACTGGCTTTAATATCATATCTATTTTTTAGTGCTTTTTCTAATAACTCTTCTAAACTTTCTTGTGGCAATTTTGGAATTAAATCCTGAAACTCTACGTCAGAAAAATCTTCTCTAATTAAAAATTTTAAATATTCACTATCTTTTTTAAAGTTTTCAAGGTTTGTATAGTAATCTTTTTCAAAATCTATAAGATTTAAATACAGTTTTTGATAATCAAGGTCTGACATAAACCCTGATTTATGCTGTAAATCTGCTATCTCAAGGACTTTCTTAAAGCTTTTTAAATTTTCTTCTGAAGATTTAAGTTGTATTTTATCAGAAACAACTTGAGAAAAGCTGTTTATATAGTTATTTATCATATCTTTAATAGATACTTTATAACTAAATTCCGTATAGGCTAACATCTGCTGGGCTATTTTCTTTCTTAAATCTCTTTTCCCGGCTGTTTCTATCTCTTGATCTATTCTGAAACTATCTTGGCGGGATGAAGAATCACCAATATTTTTGAAGTCTATATATGTGCTGTTAAATGAAAATGTAGGATTTGGTTTTAAAGATGCTGTAATAATATCTGCTTTTGATTTTTCTATCTCATATTTTTGAATAACTGCATCATAGTTTCTTTTAACCAGAAGTTCAAGACCCTCTTGGAATGTTAGAGGGTCTGCATAGGATATTGTGACATACCCTGTAAAGATTAAGATAAATTTCTTTAGCATAGTAAAATTATATAGTCATTTTACTCACATTTATAATTACATTTTCTTAATAATTTTTCTCAAGGTATTCAACAATCGTATCTATATCTTTCTGATTTTCTATAGGTGCTCCAAAAAGTATCATTTTTTTAACTTCCGCTTCCCATACTTTTTTAGAGAGTTCTTTTTGCATGGTTATGTAATTAATACTGTGGCATATACTACAATACTGCTCTACAACTTCTTTACCTTTTCCATCTTTAAGTTTATTGTCCGGAATACGTGGTAATTCCATAGTTTTAATATCTTCTGCAAAAGATAAAGATAAAGGTATAAAGATTGCCAATATAAACTTTCTCATTGGTATCCTCCTATACTACTTTTATAGTTAACTTCTGAATTTCATTCCACTCATATCCGGAAGGATTCCATAAACCTTTTATAGGTTGCCCTTCTCCTATACTGTTTATAGCCTGAACAATCACTGTGTAATCTCCTTTTTTCTTTGGAGTGAATTCATAAAACCATTGAACCCATGAATATCTCCCTAAATCTTTTCCCAAATTTGCTTTAACCCAACTTTTTCCACCATCTATTGATACAAGTACCTGATTTACACTATAACCACCGGAGAAAGCAACTCCCATTATTTTTACTTTTTCTCCAACATTCACAACTTTAATATTAGTAGGATCTATGATTATTGAGTATGTTCTCATCCTGTGGACAGGTTTTGTTTTCTGAGGTGTTTCTCCAGGTCCTATACATTTACACGGATTGTCTGGAATTCTGTATGCTGATTTTACCCAAAATCCATCAAATTCTTTATCTGTAACTGTTATGTCCGACAATGATTTTACCCATAAGGAAGCATACCAACCAGGAACTATTAATCTTAAAGGAAAGCCATTTAACATAGGCATAGGTTCATCATTCATCTTATATGCAACAATTATGTCATCAAATAACTCGTCTATTGGAATACTCTTTACAACATCCGGAGTTGTTGGCATTGGAGGGACATCAAGTCCGTTAAATACCACATCTACGCTTCCTTTTTTAATACCTGCTTTATTCAGAATGTCTTTAAGTCTTGCCCCTGTCCACTTAACATTTCCCATAGCTCCATACTTCCATTGAGATCCTGGGACGGAAGGTTTTACATAGCTTCTTCCGTTTCCAGCACATTGTATAACTGCTACATACTCAACAGGTTCAAATTTTGTCATTAAATCTTGTATTGTAAGTTCAAGAGGATTCTCCACATTTCCTGATACTTTTAATCTAAATTCATCCAAGTTTATGTATGTAGGTATTCCAGATAAGTGCCATCTGACAAATAGTGCCTCTTTTGGAGTTATAAGTTCTTTAAAGTATTTAGTTGGGGTTTCCAGTAGAGGCGGTCTTGGAGATAACACTATAAGATCTTTGTTTTTCTCAGGGAATGAAATCTCTTCTGCAATGGCATCAAAATTTAAGTTTTTAAAATAAAAAGCTGATAATCCTAAAACTGCTGCTTGTTTTATGAGCTGTCTTCTTGTATACATTGTATTCTCCGTAAAATTGGAATATTCAGATATTATTATAGGGATAGAAAAATTTTTTTCTAATTTAAAATTTAAATAGATGTATTGATAACTTTACTTTTTAAGATGTAAAAACACAAGGGCTGTCATTATGGCATCATTTAGGGCATCATGTTTTCCGAAAGTGGGGATATTTAAATCTTTCAATATAGAATCAAATCTCAAATCTACAAACCCTTGAGGAATTTTACCTATTTTATAGTCATAATACATTCCAGAGACTTCTATCTGTTTGTTTGGGAGCTCTATCCCTATCATCTTTCTGGTGTATTTGTTAATCATAGCAACATCAAACTCTAGATAATAGCCAACCAAAGTCCTACTTCCTATAAAGTATAAAAACTTTTCTACAGCATCTTCTATTGGTATGCCGTTTTCAAGGTCTTTTTTTCTTAAACCATGTATCTTTATTGTTTCTTCGTTTATTGGAAAGTTTGGTTTTATAACGGTATAAAATCTATCTCTTAACTCTATTTTATTTTCCTTTATTTTAACTGCACCTATTGACAGTATTTCATCTTTTTTTGGATCTAATCCGGTTGTCTCTGTATCAAATGCAACAAATTCATCTTCCGGAGTGTCTTCAAATAAAAATAAAAACCTGTTATCTTTTAGATTTTTTCGATTATACCATTTTTTTAAATCTTCAAAGAGCTTCATCATGATATATAGTTTAGTTTGTAATGATTTATTATAAAATCTTTAAATCTATTTACAACCTTAAAAGACTCTTTAAGTAAATCCTTCTCTAAATTTGAGAGTGTATTTATGTTTATGTAGTCATCCGGAGGAAGTTTTGCCTCTATCTTTTTCAATCTTTCCCTTAACCTTAAAGTCAGCATAAACTCCAAAGACTCTATTAACTCTCTGGCAAAATTCTCTTTCAGTATTTGATTCTTTGAAAGCTCTTTTATCCTTGAAAAAGTATTAGTTTCCTTTATTCTGTATTCTACAGTTAGGGATCTTATACCGTGGATTATAGAGAAGATTCCTCCTTTTTTAAGGTCAATTTCGTTTTTATGTTCTCCTTTTTCTGTTTCAAAGCCACCTAATATATTCAAAGGTGTTTTAAACTGGATGGTAGGGAAAGCAAACCAAGATAAAAATGTTTTATTATCGGATATATGGTTAAAGATGTAATCTCTTAACTCTTCAGCTAACTCTGTTTTTCCTGCAACTGGTCTTAAATCTGTTAATATCGCCAGTTTTAGCATATTGTCCGGATTTATCTTACTTATATACTCAAAGATAGAATCTTTAAAAGATGATACAGATTTTCTCCATTCTGGATTAGTAATCATGATATTTCCTTTACACTCCGGATAACCTAACTCTTTAAGAGCTTGATTAAATTTAACTGCAAACTCTTCTATATAAGGGTCTTCAAAGTTATCCATCAATATTAAACCATTATCTTGGTCTGTTTTTAGTATCTGCTCCTGTCTTCCTTCACTTCCCATAACTATAAGACAGCTACTCTCTCTTAATTTTTCTGTAGCCAACATATCAAACAGTTTTTTGAAAATCTTCTGATTTATCTCAGATACAAATCTCATTATATGTCTTGTCCTTATTCCTTCCCTGTGAAGGATTCTTACGGTATTTATGAAAGAGTGTGATATGTTTTTTAACTCTTCTATGGATTTTGCTTTTTCTACTTTTATTGCTATAAATTGAGGTTGGTTGGAGTATTGGGAAAGTATGTCAACCTCATTTAAAACTCCAACTATCCTGTCTTCTTCATTTTTGACTATTACTCTCTTTATGTTATACTTCATCATAGTTATTATTGCATCAAACAGAAAATCTGTTGTTTTTACGTATATTAAATTTTTGTTTGCTATATCTCCTATGGGGTCTTCTATGTCTTTCTTTGCAAGGATAACTTTTTTTCTTAAATCAGAATCGGTTACTATACCAAACTCATTTCCAAAATCTACTAATATACTCAGTGAAGAGTGGTCGGTCATGTTTTTAACAGCCTGCCATATTGAAATATCCTGATTTACTATCAACGGAGGTTGTATAGGTATATCTCTTATTTTTGCAAACAGGTATGGATTTTCTGAAGCTAAGGAAGACAGTCTTTCCTTAGTGGTTTTTGATATATGCTTATAAAATTCTCTGTTTTGTGATGCTACTTCTTTTATTATTTCTAATGGAAATCTGTATAAAACAGTCTCTTCTACCGTATAAAAGCTGTTTTTAGAACCGTTTGTTATAAGGTTAAGATCAAAACTATCTTTTTCACCATAAAAATTTATCTCCTTACCATCTGTATCCTTCTCAACTACGACACCTTTTACTATTACGTAAGTATATTTATCTGTATCTTCAATTTTCTGATTCTGTTTATAGTATACAATCTCTGTATTTTCTATAACATCATCTATCTGTGAAGGTGTCAGTAATTCAAAAGGATATATACTCTGTAAAAAAAGTTTGATATCTGCGATACTCATGGTAAATCTCCGTTAAATAATTAAAGGGGGACAGATCCCCCCTTTTTATAACTTAATGTTGAACTGCTCCTTCCGCACCTATGCCTGTTTGAGACCTTAGGTACTGTGGTTCAAAACCTTCTCTGTCTTCTTTTGCTCTTTCTGAGTTGTCAAGTTTTGATATTATGAATGTAAGAACAAATGTAACTGTCATTGAGATAATTGCCGGGTTCTTGAGTTTTATTATAGGTTCTGGGTTTTTAAATACGTCAACCCAAACAGCTGGAGATATTATGATAAGAACAACAGCAGTTATAAGTCCTGCAATACCTCCCCAGAATGCACCTTTTGTTGTAAGTCCTTTCCAGTATATAGATAGTAAAAGTATTGGGAAGTTGACAGATGCTGCTATTGCAAAAGCAAGACCAACCATAAACGCAACGTTTTGTTTTTCAAATATTATTCCAAGTAGGATAGCCAATATACCTATTACGAAAGTAGCTATTTTTGAGACTTTCATCTCTTTTTGCTCATCTTTTGTTTTTGCTATAACGTTGGCATAGAGGTCGTGGGAAAGTGTGGAAGCACCTGCCAGTGTAAGTCCAGCTACGACTGCCAAAATTGTAGCAAATGCAACTGCAGATATAAATCCCATAAATGCCGGACCACCAACAGCATTTGCAAGGTGGATAGCTGTCATATTTTCTCCACCTACTAGAGCCTTCTTGTCCCCTATTAGGTTTTTGGTTTCGTCAGCTGCACTTACTATCTTAGGTAATCCGTCAACTATTATCTGTTTTGCATTTTGGAAAAACTCCGGATGGTTAACAAATATAGCTATTGCACCAAATCCTATTATAAATGTGAGAATGTAGAAGTATCCTATGAATCCAGTTGCAAAGAATACAGATTTCCTTGCTTCTCTTGCATTAGGTACTGTAAAGAATCTCATCAAGATGTGAGGTAGTCCAGCTGTTCCAAACATGAGAGCAAGCCCCAGAGATATGGCATTTAAAGGATCAGATACAAGACCACCAGGAGCCATTATAGCTTCACCTTTTGAGTGATTTTGAACTGCTGTCTGGAATAAGCTGTTAAAATCAAATCCAAAATGTATTAAAACCATGAGAGCCATAAATGTGGCACCACCAAGGAGTAAGACAGCTTTTATTATCTGTATCCAAGTTGTGGCAAGCATTCCACCGAAAGCAACGTAGGTTATCATTAACGCTCCAACAACTATAACAGCTGTAACATACGGAAGTCCAAATAGGAGCTGTATTAATTTACCGGCACCAACCATCTGAGCTATGAGGTAAAACGTAACAACGGTTAAGGATCCCAATGCAGCGAGGGTCCTAATTCTCTTTTGCTCCAATCTGAATGATGTAACATCTGCAAACGTGTATTTACCAAGATTTCTGAGAGGCTCTGAAAGTAAGAACATAACTATTGGCCAACCAACAAGAAAACCGATAGAGTAAAGTAATCCATCATACCCGGAAGTGTAAACAAGTCCAGCAATCCCCAAGAAAGATGCAGCAGACATGTAATCTCCTGCTATGGCAAGTCCGTTTTGAAAACCTGTTATTCCACCACCGGCCGTATAGAAATCTTTTGCTGTTCTTGTTCTTTTAGCAGCCCAGTATGTTATTCCAAGTGTAGCTACCACGAAAATCAAAAACATTACTATGGCGAGAGGATTGACAGCCTGCTTTTTTACATCTCCTTCTACTCCAGCTGCAAAAGCCATACCTACTAAAAATACACTGGCAAGCCAGAAAAAAAGCCCTCTTTTTGTCATAGCTACACCTCCTTTGTATACTTTTTCTTAATTTTTTCTGAAAGTTCATCGTAATCTCTGTTTGCTATATAAACATATATACCTGTCAGTATAAATGATGCTACTATAACACCTATCCCAATAGGAATACCTATTGTAGTGACTCCCTCTCCTAACTTGGTTCCGAGAAACTCCTTATTAAACGCAACAAGTAGGATAAATCCAAAGTAGATAATAAGCTCTGCTACTGTTAGGATGATCATCACTTTATTTCTTTCAGACACAAGCTTCTGAAAATCCGAGTCTGACTTAACTTTCTCGATAAGGCTTCTGTCCATCTTACACACCTCCTGTTTATTTAGAAGTTATAATTTGCTATAAGTCTGTATTCTGTGAAGTTTTGTCCAGGAACAAAGTTCCAAGTGTATATTCCCCTTGCTTTAACTTCAAGATTTTTTATGAGCCTACATTTCCAAGTTAAATCCCAGTCTGTTTCTGAAGCATCGTGTGTTTTGGACGAGTAAACAGCTTTATCACCTACATTAAAGTAGGAGTAAGCAAGGTGTAAGTTTAGTCCTTTAATGATATCAAAACTTGTTCCAACTTTCCAAGCGGATGTATCGGCAACATATCCAAGTCTTGTAACTGTTCCCTGAACAAATCCAGGAGTTCCACCCCATGGAGTTATCAATCCACCGTTTAGAGCTTTATCAGTATCACTTCCATTTACAGAGTATGCTGCATACAGATTAAAGTTCTCAACAACAGGTGTAGGTATATTGAAATTAACTTTTGCAGCAAAATAGTTAGCTCCTATCTCTTTACCTAAAACTTTCTTGGCTTTATCTCCCAGATTTGACTCATTTATATACTGAGCTGATATTGTTGTTTTTACATCCCCAGCCTTAACTGTGTAATCTCCTTGTAGATAAATTATGTTTGCTATATCCCAAGCTGCATAGTCCCAAGCTTGTAGTTTTAAGTTAGGTATTCCTTCGTATATTGCAGCTAAAACCGTAACTCCGGCTGTGTTTTTACCTATTGCCTGCTTACCTATGTTCATAAATTCTCCAGTATCGTATTTAGCCAAACCTACATTTAGCGTGTTATAACCACCACATCCATAGCCTGACTGTAAACCTAGAAAACTGCAAGCTGAGTATGCATTTGCAAATGTTCCGTAAGCCATAGACCATATATGTCCGGCTATAAGAGTTGTCTTAGGTAGATCTTTATTCGTTAAAATAGCTCCCTCAAATAGGTTTGGAAGCATTCTTGCATCATCCATTCCTGCCATAGGAGTGTTTATTTCCTGTCTTCCTACCTTGAGATTAGTATTTTTGTAGGAGTAGTTTAGATATAACTGTCCTATGTAAGTTACACCCTTTCTATCTTTACCAAAAAGAGATGGATCCATATGGGGGTTTGTTCCACCCATTGTGTTGGGATTAATAGCATTTGTGGTATAAGCCATAATACCGAATTTTAAACCGCTTACAGAAGCAGTCTCAAATCCAAACTTACCACCGATAGCAAAAGCAGATCTGTCGTTCTTAGAGAAAGCTTGGTTGTAATCTCTGTCAATGTAAAAAGCCCTAAACTGTCCTAAGACCTTTGATTCCTTAAATGCGGACTCAAGGTCTGACGCTGCCATTGCAGAGCTGGAGCCAACCGCCAAAATTGCTGATGCCACCAAAACTCTCTTCATCTTTAAAGACCTCCTTTTAGAGTAGTTATTAAAACATCGTTATATTCTAATCTTTATAACAGCGTTATACTTATTCTATTTTGGCAATAAAAAAACCTCCTCTGGAAAGTCAGAGGAGGAGTTTATAATCTTACTCTTCTAATGTAGATGTATCACCTATCTCTAATCCGAGCTCCCTTGCTTTTAGAAGTCTTCTCATAATTTTTCCACTTCTTGTCTTTGGAAGTTTATCAACAAACTCTATCTCATCAGGTACAGCGATAGGTCCAAGAACATCTCTTACAGTGTCTTTAATTCTCTCTTTTAACTCTTCTGAAGGTTGATAGCCTTCTTTTAGTATAACGAAAGCTTTTATAGATTCTCCTTTTATATCGTTTGGTTTACCTATAACAGCAGCCTCGGCCACAGCATTGTTTTCAACTATGGCAGATTCCACTTCTGCTGTTCCTATTCTGTGTCCGGCTACAGACAGGACATCATCTGCTCTACCAACAACCATAACATAACCTTCTTCATCTATTGCAGCAAGGTCTCCTGCAGAGTAAAATCCAGGTATCTCATTCCAGTATTTTTCATATCTCTCTGGTTCTCCCCAGCAAGTTCTTAACATTGAAGGCCAAGGATTTTTTATTACTAAGTGTCCAACCTGATTAGGAGGCATAGGATTACCCTGTTTATCTACTACGGCAACTTCTATGCCAAACATAGGTTTTCCAGCTTTTCCAGGTTTTGATGGATAGGATGGTAAAGTTGTTATCATGTGAGCTCCTGTTTCTGTTTGCCACCAAGTATCAACTATTACCGCATTACCTCTTCCTATATTTTTGTAATACCAAAGCCAAGCTTCCGGATTTATCGGCTCACCAACAGAACCAAGAACTTTTAAAGTAGATAAGTCGTACTTTGCCGGTATATCCTCTCCAAATCTCATAAGCATTCTTATTGCCGTTGGAGCTGTGTAGAACACATTTACCCCATACTTTTCCACATACTCCCACCAAATTCCAGGATGTGGGTATACAGGCACACCTTCCATCATTATGGAAGTAACACCGTTAGCAAGAGGTCCATAAACTATATAACTGTGTCCTGTTATCCAACCTACATCGGCAGTACACCAGTATATATCATTTTCTTTTAGATCAAACACATACTTTGAGGTCATGTAGGTATTTACCATATATCCACCTGTTGTGTGTAAAACACCTTTTGGTTTTCCTGTTGTTCCAGAGGTATATAGGATAAACAGAGGGTCCTCTGCATCTTGAATCTCCGGAGGACAGTCTTTAGAAGAGTTTTTAATCAGTTTATAAAAATCAACTACATTGTGTTCTTCATACTCATCAGAAAGTTCGTTATCTCTATCCCACAGTATTATTTTCTCTACAAAATCTAAATCTTTTATGGCTTCCTTAACTGTTGGGAATAAAGGTATCTTTTTACCTCTTCTCTTAGTATAGGTTGCTGTTATAACTGCTTTTGCTTTAGCATCTTCTATCCTTATTTTTAATGCTCCTTCACTGAATCCAGCAAAGACAACACTGTGGATAGCTCCTATCCTTGCACAGGCAAGCATCGCTATTGCTGCTTCTACAGTGTTAGGCATGTATATAGAGACCCTGTCTCCTTTATTTATTCCCAAAGATTTTAATCCGTTTGCCAATCTGCTCACCAGATCAAGGAGTTCGCCGTAGGTTACTTTTTTCTCATTTCCCTCTTCATCAACAGATATAAAAGCAACTTTATTTCTTTTTCCATTTTTAACATGTCTATCTATACAGTTATAGCTTATATTTGTCTTACCATTTACAAACCACTTTGCATAAGGGTAGTTCCACTCAAAGACTTTGTCCCACTTCTCAAACCATTCAAGTTCTTGTGCAATCTTTGAGTAAAATCCTTCCCTATCTTCTATAGATTGTTTGTAAAGAGATTCATAATCCTTAATCCAAGCTTCCTG
Organism: Hydrogenothermaceae bacterium; assembly: GCA_037478615.1. Classification (GTDB taxonomy): domain Bacteria; phylum Aquificota; class Aquificia; order Aquificales; family Hydrogenothermaceae; genus JAOABC01. Next base: position 3,291 of record JBBFMH010000014.1, on the reverse strand, counting down.
GACAATGTGAGCCGGAGGGTTATACTTCTCTTCAACTTTCAAAAGTAGGTCAGCCTTTTCCATCTTTACCTCCTTTAAAACGTAGTTTTATTATGAAAAATAAAACAGCATTTTAGCAAAAATAAGATTACTGTCAAATTTTTAGAAAAAATAAAACATTGTTTGATATTAGAAAAATTTAATAAAAATTTTTGTATCACTAAGTATATAAAAATAAACTATTTTTAAAATAAAACATTGTTTGATTTGATAGTTTTAGTATATAAATTTTTATGTTAAGAATTTTTAAAACTAATCAAGAGTTAATTTATCTACTTGATAAATAAATATTTTAGCTCTATATAAGGATCAAATAGATTTAGCATAAGCCTTTATCTTTCTCTTTAACACTTTTATTTCACGTTAACCAACTTTTAAACTGAATACCTCCATATAACTATATTCTTACAATAAACCTTTCATTATGTTAGAATTTTTAAATGGATCAAATGGAATTTATGAGTTTTAAAGTTGAGGAAGGTTTTGAAGATAAGAGGTTAGACCAATTTTTAGCTTCTGTTTATCCAGAGTATTCAAGGAATTATTACCAAAATCTTATAAAATCCGGATTTGTAAAGATAGATGGTAAATCTGCTTCAAAACCTTCTCAAAAAGTGAAATTGGGCCAAGAGGTAACAGTAGAGATACCTCCACCTGAGCCGGTTGAGATAACTCCGGAGAACATACCTATTAAAATTTACTACGAAGATGAAGATTTAGCTGTAATACATAAACCTGCCGGAATGGTTGTCCATCCTTCCGTAGGACATATGACTGGAACTTTGGTAAATGCTCTGCTCTATCATTTTAGAAATGTATCCCTATATCAGGGAGTTGAGAGAGCGGGGATAGTCCACAGATTGGACAAAGACACGGAAGGGATTATGGTAGTTGCAAAATCAGAGTTTGCCCATAAAGAACTTCAAAGAATGTTTGCAGAGAGACAGATAGACAAGAGGTACAAAGCAGTTGTTGTTGGTGTTGTAAATAAGGATTATGGATTGATAGATTTGCCGATAGGTAGGTCTTCTTTTGATAGACAAAAGATGGGAATTGTTTCAACAAGGCTAAGAGATGCTTTAACAGAGTTTTGGGTAGAAAAGAGAAGTAAAGACCTTAACATAACTTTGGTAGATATAAAACTACACACAGGAAGAACCCACCAAATAAGAGTCCATTTTTCAGCGATAGGCTACCCTCTCTTTAATGACTATGTTTATGGATTCAAACTATCAAAAGTTAATCCTTCTTTAAAGGATATATCCACTCAGGTTAAGTATCATTCTCTTGTTGCCTATAAACTTTCATTTAAACACCCAAGAACGAAAGAAGATCTATCTTTTGAGATAGAGGATATGCCACCTCAGATAAAGATTTTTCAGGAGCTGTTAAGTTGAGGTTAGTTGTTATCTCTATTATTATGATTTTTGGTTTATCCTACGGATCAACATACCAAAGAGCTTTAAACATTCTAAATTCAGACTTTGTAGAGCAGTTTAATGAAGATGACGTCAGAGAAGTTATTGAAAAAAATAAAAATTATGCTATATCAAGTTATATTGCTTTAAAAACGGCATCTTTCCTGATATACAGAGATATAGATAAAGCAGAAAAATTTTTAGAGATGGTGGATGAGAGAGCACTTTTAAAAGAAGATATACCCTTTTACATCTATTTAAAATCTTTTCTGTGGAAAGAGAGAGATCTGGCTGTGTATAGAGATTTGATTAAAATATTGATAAATAAATGTCCTGAAAGTTATTACAGCTATAAAGTTTATGTGGAAAACATTCATCTATTTTCAGAAGATGAAAAGCTTGAGTTTATTGAAATGTTATTGAAGAAAAGATACAAAGAAAGAGCTATGTTTTTATTATTCTCTCTGTCAGATGAAGATGCTGTAAGATATATAAGAGTTAGAATGGCAACTACCAGTAGCGAAAGGGAAACTATCTTTAATCAGATTCCTGAAAGCTCTCCCTACTACATAAAAGCACTTAAATTTATGGCAAATATAGATAAAAATTATGAGAGAACACTTTTAGACAGACTGAAAGAGTCGGATTTTCAGGAGTATCAGAATTATGTTTTAAAGTTTTTGGAAAAAGCATTTTACAAAAATGAAGATATATCTCCCTATCTTTCACTTATTGATGAAAAATCTCCTTACTTTTCAAAAGTAAAATGGATTGAGTTTCTCTTTTACTATAAATCTGGAGATTACGGAAAAAGTTTAGATATTCTAAATAGATACGGCAGTTTCTACGATACAGATAAATTAAACTACTGGCTATGGCTTGTAAATACGAAGTTGTCTAACTACGAAGATGCTAAAATTTACTTTCAGAAAATTAGAGATAGAGATGTTAAGGATATAAAAGATATATCTTTTTATAGGGCGATAGTAGACTATAAAACTGGCAATCTTTACGAATTTAAAATGGAACCTTTAAAAGGGAAAAATTATGAAATTATGGAGAATCTAAAAAGTTTGAAAACGTTAAATTATAAAGTTGCATACACAGAAGCACTTTATCTTATAAAATTAGGATACTGTAATGAAGTATATAACATTATGCCTGAGATTGGAGTGAGATGTTTTGACAAAAACTCTGTGTATACATTTGTAAAACCTTTTGGTAAGGTTGATTACAATGAAAATCTTATTTACAGTATAGTCCGGCAGGAGAGTTTTTTTGACCCTTATGCCATATCATCTTCAAATGCGGTAGGTATAACCCAGTTTATACCAAAAACAGCCCATTGGTTTGCAAAAAATATGAATATGGAGAACTTTGATATGACACATCTTTTTGACCCAAAAACAGCTATAAAATTTAATGTTGAATATCTAAAATATTTAGATAAACTATGGAAAGGAGATATAGTCTATATGATATCCTCCTACAATTCCGGAGAAAATGCTGTAAAAAAATTTCTTGAAAATAACAACATAACAGATATAGCTGAATTTGTTGAGTTTTATCCTTATGCAGAAACCAGAGATTATGTGAAAAAGGTTTTGAGAAATTATATAATATATAGAAGTTTGGAGTAAGATATGTTTACAGGATTGATAGAAGAAGTAGGAAAGATAAAGAGCATAATACCAAAGAGAGATGGACTTACCCTCTCAGTTGAAGCAAAAAAAGTTATAGAAGATACAAAATTGGGAGACAGTATAGCTGTAAATGGAGTTTGTTTAACGGTTGTTAAGATAGAGTCTAACAGTTTTATCTATTTTGATGTATC
>JBBFMH010000013.1:0-18058 GCA_037478615.1 Hydrogenothermaceae bacterium | reverse complement strand
ACAGAGTTTGAGGTAGATATACCCTCTCAATTTTTAGATTATGTTATAGAGAAAGGTTCAATTGCTATTGATGGAATAAGTCTGACTATAAATTACATAATCGGAAATAGATTGAAATTGAATATAATTCCCCACACACTTGAAAATACAAATCTCAAATACAGAAAATCCGGTGATGAGGTAAATATAGAGTTTGATATACTTGGTAAGTACGTAGTTCAAGCCATGAAAAGATACGGTTTTAGTAAAGAAGACAAGCTTAAAAATTTATTGGAAAGTTGGTAATGAGGAAAAGGAGGAAAAAAGTTCCACACTATGGAAATATAAAGCCCGTAAATTACAGGGCTATATACGAAGAAAAATTTTATGACATCCTTGGGCAACTTAAACTTCCATTGATGATAACCATATTTGTTACAACCTTAGGAACATTACTGTTTATGATAATAAACGGCTCAGACAACGCTGTCAACGGATTTTTTCATACAGTTATAACCATATCAACGATAGGTTATACTGAAGGTTATACAGAAAACGTGCCTCTGAACAGGTTTGTATCTTCTGTCTTTATAATATTTGCATTTCCCCTTGGTTATATGTATGGTCTTGTAAAAACGATACAAGTTTTAACTCAAGGTAAAATCGGAGAAATATACAAATACTGGAGGATGTATAAAGAGATGGAGAAGATAAAAGATCACTACATTGTTACTCCTTATAATGCTATAACAAGAGAGATCGTAAAAGATTTTAAAAGAAGAAAGATACCTTTTATATTAATAGACCAGAACGAGAGTAATAGAAAGAGTATTGAGGAAGAAGGTTATGAATACTTCATAATAGATGAACCTCACAAAAGAGCTGTCCTACTTGGAGCCTTTATAGATAGAGCAAAGGGACTTATCACCGCCCATGAAGAAAATACACAAGATCTAAGTGTTATAGTTACAGCTAGACTTATAAGACCTGATAAAGATAGTTTCTATATATTTGCTACGGCAACTACAGAAGGGTCTGCAGAGAAGATGAGATTACTGGGAGCAAATGAAGTTATAGTACCCCACAACACAATAGGAAAAAGGATAGTTTCCATGGTTTTACATCCTCCATCTCCACTTGTTTCTAATTTCCTTGAAAAGATAGCTTTCGGTGAGAGAACAGATATAGATATAACAGAGATACATATTGATGAAAGTAGCTGGATAGTTGGAAAAGCTCTAAAAGATATCCATCTAAGAAAAAATACACAAACTACAGTTGTTGCCGTTGTTAGAGAAGATGGAAAGATGGATATAGCTCCAAGTGGTGATTACATTGTAAGAACGGGAGATACTTTACTACTGCTTGGAAAACCAGCCAATATAGAGAAAGCCAAAGTATATTTAACAAATCCTGAGGAGGTTTGAGATGATAAATTGGGGAAAAGTTTGGTCTGACTTTTTTATATTCTTAGCTTTAACCTCTAATGTAGGTTTTATATTCAGTCATGACCCTTATCAGTTGGTTGTTGCTGTTGGAGTTAATCTTATAGCTACTGTTTTGAAATTTGGAGTTAAAAAGATACTTTCTGCTGAGTTGTTGGCAACTGCCCTTGTTGCAGATCTACATCTTATACCTTCAGCAGTACTATACTTCTCCAACTTTCATGTTGATCTTGCTATAGGTCTTGCCATAGGTGCAGCTGTTGCCAATGTTATATCGATAGTTTTACTTATAGTTGAAATCATATTTGAGTATAGAAAACAGGAAGAGGAAAATTATTAAGAGAGAGTAAAATCTTCACCGAGGAATATCTTTCTCACATCCTCATTGTTTACAATATCCTGTGGAGTTCCATGGGCTATAACAGTCCCATGGGCTATTATGTATGCTCTGTCTGTTATCTTCAAAGTCTCTCTTACATTGTGGTCAGTTATAACTACACCTATATCTTTTTCTACAAGTTTTTTTACCAGATGATTAACTTCTTTAACAGATACAGGGTCAACTCCTGCAAAAGGTTCATCTAAGAGTAGGAAAGATGGATTTGTTATAAGGCTTCTTGCTATCTCAAGTCTTCTTCTTTCTCCGCCGGAGAGTGTAGAAGCCTTTTGATTTTTAAGATATTCTATATTAAACTCTCTTAAAAGTTCCTCTGCCTTATCTCCCATCTGTTGTTTACTAATATCTTGAAATTCTAAGAACATCATAAGATTTTCCCATACTGTTAAATCTCTGAATATAGAGGATTCTTGAGGTAAAAAAGATATACCTCTCTTAGCTCTCTCATAAACCGGTAATTGTGTAATATCTTCACCGTTTAATATAACTTTACCGTTATCTGGTTTTACAAATCCAAGCATACACTTGAAGGTGGTTGTTTTGCCGGCTCCGTTTGGTCCCAGTAGTCCTACAATCTCACCTTCTTCAACATAGAGAGATATACTGTTTAGGACATTCCTACCTTTATAACTTTTATATATACTATCAAGCTGTAGATAATTTTTATTCATGATAAAATTATATCAGATAAGGAGGCAAATATGTTTTTGTTTAAAACGGAACCAGAAGAGTACTCTTTTGATAGATTGGTAGATGAGGGTAGAACTGTTTGGAACGGAGTAAAAAATCCTCTGGCTCAGAAGTTTTTAAAATCTGTTAAGAAAGATGATCTAATATTCATATACCATACAGGAAAGGAAAAACAGATCGTTGGTTTAGCTAAAGCTGTATCTGAACCTTACATATATGAAGATGGTTTATATGTGGTTGATGTAGTGCCGGTGAAGAAATTCAATAAGTTCCTTAAACTTTCAGATATTAAGAAGATGCCAGAGTTTAAAGATTTTTATCTTGTTAAAATGCCCCGTCTTTCGGTTATGCCGGTAAGTGAAGATTTGGCTAAAATTATATTAAAACTAACCTCCGATGGCTGATTTAACTAAATTTATTCTGTCTTTCATCTTATCTGTCTCTTTTTCCTCTTTAAAGAAGTTTAGAATCTCATCTTCGTCTATCTCTAATTTTCCTTTGCTTTTTGAACTTTCTGCGATAAAGTCAGCTATTGCAAGCAGTTTTTTACACCTCTTTGTTGCCTTAATTTTAACATCTTCCACTTTGCCTTCACTTTCTCTGATGTAAACAGTAACTAAATGGCATCCAGATTTTGCTTTTCCCAACTCTTTGTAATTTTCAGGTTTCTCTTCCACAATATTCTTTAAACCTTTCTCAACATACTCCCCTACCTTCATGATATACCTCCTTTATAATTGTTGAAATCTAAAAAAGTTGAAGACATCTAAGAAGTGGCTTTTCTCATCTCTGTGTATCAAATCTACAAGGATTTTTGTTGTTATAGGTGTAAGTAATATACCGTTTCTGTAGTGTCCTGTAGCCATATAAAGATTCTCTATATCTGTTTTGCCTATAATCGGCATACCATCAGGAGTAGCTGGTCTAAATCCATACCATTTATCTAAAAACTCTTTGTCTTTAAATCTAGGAAATGTTTCTAACAGTCCCTTTAGGAGAACAAAGATACCGCCTACTGTGTTTTCAGGTTTAAAAGATACATTTTCTTCAGTTGCTCCAACAACTATGATATTACTGTTTTTCCTCGGTATTATGTATGCTTTCTTACTGTAAAATATCTTGTCTAACTCACCTCTCTGCTGTTTAAAACTTAACATCTGACCTTTTATGGGGAAAACTTTCGTATCATATATTTCAGAAGACCAAGCACCAGCTGCTATTATACAGAAATCACCGGATATTTCTCCTTTATCGGTTATAACACTTTTAAACTTTTTCTTATCAGTGTTTACTCTAATAGCTGTGGTTCTCTCCATAACTGTTATTCCGGAAGATTTTACATATTTAATTAATGCATTTACAAGTAGTCTGTTATCAACCTGCTTATCATCAGGGAAAAATGCTCCCCCTATAATCTGATTACCGAGAATATATCCTGCATTCTCAAAATCTTCCCTTGTATACCAATTTGCTTTCAGTCCTAATTTGTTATAGTAATATATCCTTTTCTTTAATATCTCTTGATCTTCCGGAGAAAAAGCCGGATAAACTATCCCACACTCCCAGAATCCTACATCATCTCCTGTATCCAGCTCTATCTCTTTTACAAAACTTTTATACATCTCTCTACTTTGAAGGCAGAGTTCAAGCATTACACCGCTTAATCCTTCTGCCTGGGGAGCAAGCATCCCTCCGGCTGCCCAAGATGCACCTCTTCCTAAAAATCCCTTTTCAATCAAAACAATCTCATATCCGAGTTTGTGAAAAGCTCTCGCAAGAGAAAGTCCTATAATTCCGCCGCCTACTATTATACCTTTCATCTAAAACTCCACCTTAAGTCCATCTTTTGCAGCTATAACTTCTATTCCTGTTCTATCACTCATTGATTTTGCCACCTTTTCAGGATTCTCCTTTAACATCAGTAAACTGTAATGGGTCAAAACAGCTTTTCTTGGCTTTGTCTTCATTATAATCTTTTCGACATCTTCCGCAGAAAGATGATAGAAATGTTGATTTGGTTTTACGAAAGTTGTGTTAAACACCATTATATCAGGATTTTGGGGATACGGGTATAACATATCTTCGTAGAATCTACCGCAGGGGACTAATACTACTTTTTTACTATCAAAGTAAATTCCTAAACTGTAAGTTTCTGCCCCCTGATGTATATGTTTTATCAGAGGTTTTATTGATATACCTTCATAGTTATACTCTTGATCTAACTGTGTAGTCCATATCTGCCTGAAACCTTTCTTTGTGTATTTTAATACAACCGGGTCTTCACCATCAATCGCATCATGGGGGGCAAGTAAAAAATCTAACTTTTTTGTGTTACTTTCAGTAGCAGATTCTACAACAGAGGCTGTATCTGCAACATGGTCTAAATGTCTATGTGTTAGGATGATACCGTTTAGATCTCTTGGGTCCCTTTTAAATTCAAAAATCCTTACTAAACTCCCCGGACCGGGGTCTACAAGGATGTTTTTGCCTTTTAAGTTAAGCCACAATCCTCCAGAGTATCTTAACTGTCTAAAAACTACAGTTCTACCTCCGGCTGTTCCTAAGAATAATATGTGGTCTAAAATATCAGTCTTCCTCCTTCTACAGGTATAAAACTTCCGGTGGTAAAATCAGTTTCTATTAAATATTTTACCGCTTTATAGACTTCTATGCTACCTGCCCATCTTTTCAGTATGGTTTTTTTTAGTGGTACGGTTTTATCCTCTAAATCTTCCGGTGGAATTATAGGACCAGGTAAGACTCCGTTGACTAAAACGTAGGGAGCAAACTCTTTTGCAAAGGCTTTTGTCATAGTTAACATTGCACCCTTTGAAATAGTGTATGGGGTGTAGTCCGGATAAGGGAGTATAGCAGAGTAATCTACTATGTTTATTATTCTTCCCTCTTTTCTCTCATACATCTTTTTACCTAAAATTTTAGAGAGATAGAATGGAGCTTTTACGTGGATAGCATAAAATCTATCTAAATCTTCAAAAGTAGCAGTCTCTAAAGGTGTACTGTAGTATAGAGAAGCGTTATTTATAAGTATATCTATATGGACTGTATTTAATACATCTTCCACAAACTTTTTTAGCTGATCTTCATCTGTAAGATCTGCTTTAAATGTGTAGGCTTTTACTCCTAAAGCCTCAATCTCTCTTTTTAAACTATTTGCCTCTAAATCAGAACTGTTGTAATGTATAACAATATCTGATCCATCTTTTGCTAAGTTAATAGCTATATCTCTACCTATTCTCTTTGCAGAGCCTGTTATTAAAGCCGTTTTACCTTTTATATTCAACTTTTAATCCTCTATTAACTTTAAAGCTTTGTTTAAATCTTCTGTAGGTAAATTACAGGAGAAATTTTTACAAACATATATTTTACAGCTTTTTTCCCTTGGAATTATTTCTAAAAATGGTGATAACTTTTGTAGGTATTCATTGTTTTTTATAAGAAGAACCTTATTTGGCAAGAATCTACCGTTTATCTCTTTTAATTTATCTTTACAATCTCCAGCTAGAACAACTTCACTGACAGGATAAAAGTAAAGTATAAGTCCGATTACGAACATTGAGTGGTAAGAGGGGAGTCTCTTAATATCCGAGGAGAAAAATTTTACAGTTTTTTCAACCTTTTTATAATACTCTTCATTTGAAGAGATATGATATAGTTTTAAAAGGTTATTTAACATCACTGAGTTTCCACTTGGATAAGCTCCATCAAAAACTGGCTTAGTGTTTGCTATTAAATCTCTGTTGTGTGGAGATATAAAGTATCCGCCGTTTTTATCGTCAAACATCAGCTCATCTGCTTTTTTCTGAATATCTACGGCAAATTTTAGTATCTCCGTATCGGCAACAGACTCATAAAGTTCTAAAAGACCCCAGACGGTAAAAGCGTAATCATCAAGCATTCCTTCAACTTCTGACACTCCGTCTTTGTACATATGTAGTAAATTACCATCTTTATACATATTATCTTTTATGAATCTATATATTCCTTCTGCCAACTTAACAAATTTTTCTTCTGACAAAAGTTTTCCAGCTTTTGATAATGCAACCATTAGCAGACTATTCCAATCTGTAAGTATTTTAGTATCTTTAAAAGGTTTTACTCTCTTTTCTCTCTCTTTAAATAACTTTTCTCTCCAGATTTTTATTTTCTCATTTAACTTTTCTTCCTGTATGCCAATTCGGTTTATAACCTTCTCATCAATGTATAAAACATTCCTACCTGTAAGTTCCCCTGTAGATTCTTCAAGATAATTTCCTTCTTCCTTTATGTTAAACAAATTACAGAAAAGATCATAATCTTCTCCGAGCATGGAATATATCTCATCTTTCGTCCATGTGTAAAACTTACCTTCTTCCCCTTCGCTATCTGCATCTTCACTTGAATAAAACCCTCCGGAAGTTGACATCATATCCCTTTCAAGGTAATGGACTATCTCATAAACTACATCTTTGTAAAACTGATTTTTCGTTAAGCTGTAAGCTTCACTGTATGCCATAATTAGTGTGGCTTGGTCATATAGCATCTTTTCAAAGTGTGGAAGTATCCACTGTCTGTCTGTTGAATATCTATGAAAACCGTATCCAATATGGTCGTAAACACCTCCTAATCTCATATTTTTGAGAGTTTTTTCTACCATAGACAGAGATTCTTCTTCTTTTTTCAGATAGTAGTATCTCATTAGGAACATCAGGTTGTGTGGAGATGGGAATTTTGGTCTAACTGAAAAGCCACCGTAAGAACTATCAAACCTTGACTTTAGATCAAAATAACAGGCATCTACTATATTTTTATCTATGGATTCTATCTCTTTTTGATTTTCCTGATTTAGATACTGGACTACCTTTTGACTTCTTTCAATTAAATCTTCTCTATTTTCTCTCCAATATTTTGCTACCGATAGTAGTAGATCTTTTAATCCTATCCTTGATGGTTTACTTTCCTTTGGAAAGTATGTTCCTGCAAAGAAAGGCTTTTTATCAGGAGTCATGAGTACTGTAAGTGGCCAACCTCCGTGTCCGTTAAATAGAAGACAGACTTCCATATAAACGGCATCTATGTCTGGTCTCTCTTCTCTATCAACCTTGATAGATATAAAGTATCTGTTTAATATCTTTGCTATCTCTTCGTCTTCAAAAGACTCCTTTTCCATCACATGACACCAATGACAGGATGAGTAGCCTATAGATAAGAATATAGGTTTGTCTTCTTTCTTGGCTTTTTCAAAGGCCTCTTCACACCATGGATACCAATCTACGGGATTGTAAGCGTGGGCAAGTAAATATGGGCTTTTTTCGTTGATTAATCTATTTGGTTTTCTTTCCATCATTACCTTCCTTAAACAGTTTTAAACAATTTTTATTCAGGAAGGTTTAGATTTGTATGAAAATTGACATAAAAAAAGCCCCCTTAACGGGGGCCTGATTACAGTTAGTAATTAAATTCCTAATTAATGTAGATTTTTCCAGATTTTTTTCTTCCAAGCAAAAGTTAATCCTGCCATTACTACAAGATAACCTAAAACCCAGACACCAAGAGTGTTTCTCTGGTCTCTGTGAGGGTCTGCTATATTGTCAAGATATGTTACAACTTTCTCTGTTGCTTCTTTGGTTAAGCCAAGTCTTGGCATAGAGGTACCTGGTAATCCATTTTGAGGATTGTTTATAAATGACTCAAGGTATTCCATCTCCTTTGCCTTACCCATAACGGACAGATCTGGTGGAACTTTACCGAGATAATCTTTTAAAGCATCCTTTAGAGTTTCAACTGCTATCTTTTGGTATTTAACACTGTGACATCTGCCACAAGCTTCAACGGTTATCTCTTTGCCGTCAAGGTCTTTTTTAGCAACGGACTTTAAGTAAGCGATCAGATGTCCTACATCTTCATCGGATAGTTGAGCCATAGGTGGCATGGCAAATTTTGGATTCTTTGTGGCATCCTGTGGATTTTTTATAAAGTAAGCAAGGAAATGCTCATCTAATATAGTAGCAATGTTAGATAAGTCCGGAGGAACAACTTTAAAAGATGCAACAGCGGTGTTTATATCCATTCCAGGGTTTATTCCGTCATTTTTAAGTCCGTGACATGATGCACAGTTTGCTGTGAAAAGCTCTTTACCTTTTGCAGGGTCTCCGGTGGTAGGTATGTTTTTAGGTATATCTTTATATTCGTAATCTGGATGTTTTACCTCACCATGCATAATAGAGTGTGCATAAGGCTCAATTCCCCAGTATCCTACTAAAACAATAACTATCAATATAAGTAATATCTTTAACTCTTTCATAATTATCTACCTCCCGCAACTTTCTTCTTCTCTATTTTAGACAGTATAGGAAGTGCAAGGAAGAATGCGAAAAACACTATACTTCCTACAAATCCAAGCCATGCATACAGCCCTGTTGGAGGTAGTTTTCCAAGTATTGTTAAGAATACAAAATCAGCGATAAATATCCAGAAAAGAATTTTGTAAACAGGTCTGTGTTTTCCACTCCTTATTGGTGAAGTGTCAAGCCATGGTAAGAAAGCAGCTATAAACATACTTAGTACAAACGCGATAAGTCCGAGGTTTTGGCTAAAGAAAAATCCCCTTAGAACTTCGTAGAATGCTAAGAAATACCACTCAGGATATATGTGGGCAGGAGTTTGTAGGTAATCAGCAGGTGTGAAGTTTATAGGGTCCATAGCAAACTTATACTGATAGAACACTAAATAGAAGAAGAAAATTAAGAATACGGACATAACGAAGAACTCTTTTGCCATAAATACAGGCCAGAAAGGTATTCCTTTACCGTGTTTTTTCTCTTCCTTAGTCAGCTCTATTCCATCTTCGTTGTTAGAACCTGGTATCCTTACAGCATATAGGTGTATAGCGGTAAATATTATGAGAAGTAATGGTAAAAATACAACGTGTAAAGCAAAGAACCTCGTTAAAGTAGCATCCTCAACTATGTAGTTACCCCTTATCCAGATAACTAAATCCGGTCCTATGAACGGTATCTTTTCAAAGAGAGTTGTGATTGTTTGAGCTGCCCAGTAGGACATCTGTCCCCATGGAAGTAGGTATCCTGTGAATGCTGTTGCTGACATTAAAACAAAGAGTATGTATCCTGTTATCCAAACGATTTCCCTTGGTGCCTTAAAAGATCCGTAGTAAATTCCCCTTGCCATGTGGATAAAGAGAACTAAGAACATGATAGATGCACCAACCGCATGAGTGTGTCTGAACAGCCATCCGTATTCAACATCCATCATGATGGTTTTATTTACACTATCAAAAGCTAAATTTGCATCTGGTTTGTAGTACATAAGTAGGAATATACCACTTACTACTAAGATAGCAAAGACCAGCATAACCAGAACGCCGAAACTCCAGAGGAAGTTGATATTCTTTGGAACATAGTACTCTGTGAGCATCACTTTGATGAGCTGTCTTACAGCAAGTCTCTCATCTAACCAATCCATAAACTTCATACCCTAACCTCCTTAAACTGTTAATCCTTTTTCTTTCATCTGTTTATATTCAGGGCCCTCTTCACCGAGAACTATGTTGTTTCCTTCTATTTTAAATGGAGGGACATCTAACGGTCTTGGAGGTGGTCCAAATATATTTTTACCGCAGGCATCGTACTCACCACCATGGCAAGGACAGTGCCATATTTTCTTATCAGCTTCCCAGTTAGGGATACACCCAAGGTGTGTGCATATTCCCATAACAACAGTGTATTCATCTTTTATCGATCTCTCTTTACACTGTGTCATATCCGGAGTTCTTCTTAAAACAAATACCGGTTTTCCTCTCCAGTTTACAACCTTTATTTCTCCCGGTTGAACTGTTGAGATATCAAAGGTTACTGTTGCTTGAGCCTTAACTTCCGGTAGAGGCTCCCAAGTTTTATACATTCCATATAGAACACCACTAACTCCTACCGCAGCCCATCCACCCATAGCATACATTAGGAAGTCTCTCCTTGAGACTTTTTCTTCTGCCATGACTACCTCCTTACATAAATTTATTGATAAAAATCATACAACTTTTCAGTTGGTTTGTAAATATTAACCTCATTACTTTAAATATCTAAATTAGTTTGTATAAAATCAATTCTTTTCCTGTTTAAAAACTGTTTAAAGAGTGTATTTTAATGTTATGTTATAATTTGCTTATGAAAGAGTTAAAAATTAAAAATGTGATCATAGGCTTCACAGAGAGAGAAGATTTAAACCAAAGATTAAGCGTAAATAGAAAAATTAAAGTTCCACTTTTTATTCCTAATCAGAAACATACGGCAAAAGTAATCTCTTTAGAGGAAGATATAACTCAAGAAGCTGACGGAATATATCTGGATAAAACAGGTATTGCTGTGGGAGTTTTGACAGCAGACTGTATGCCTATTATTCTGTTTAACGATAGAGAGTTGTCTGTAATTCATGCAGGTTGGAAAGGATTGTTTGGTGGTATTATAGAGAATGGTGTTAAGATGTTTAAAGGAAAACCTACTAACTGTTTTATAGGGCCTTCTATAAGGATCTGCTGTTATGAAGTTAGTCCGGATTTTATAACTCAATTTAATATTGACAAAAAATTTTATATAGAGAGAGAAGGTAGATACTCTCTGTCTTTACAGGATATCGCAAAAGAAAGGTTAAAAAATTTAGGTATAGATGATATTTTTGATTTATCAGAATGTAATGCTTGCTCAGGGAGGTATTTCTCTTTTAGAAAAGGGGACTTTGATGATAGAATATTAACATATGCATATATTATGGAGTAAATGATGGGACTGAAAGATTTTATTGATAAGTTTAAAGGTAGGAAGAAGTTAAAAATTGAAGAAGGTTCTTGGATAAAGTGTGAGAAATGTAAGAGTTTACTTTTTATTGATGACCTATTAAAAAATCTTAAAATATGTCCCCACTGTGGATACACATTTCGTATGTCTTCAAAGGAAAGGGTTGATTCTCTTCTTGATACTGTTTATAGTTATGACCTTTTTTCAAAGATTAAACCTGTTGATATTATAGGTTTTAAGGATACAAAAAGATATAAAGACAGATTAAAAGAAGCCCAGGAGAAAACTGGTTTAAATGACGCAATTATTGTTGCCCATGGGAAGATGTTTGACAGGGAAGTTGTAATAGCCTCTATGGATTTTAACTTTATGGGTGGAAGTATGGGAAGTGTTGTAGGTGCAAAATTTGTCAGGGGAGCAGAGTTTGCCATAGAAAAAAGGATACCTTTTATATCTGTGGCAGCTTCGGGTGGGGCAAGAATGCAGGAGAGCATTGTTTCCCTTATGCAGATGGCTAAAACTTCCATAGCCGTTGATAGAATGAATAAAGCTGGTATTTTATATATCTCTGTTCTTACGGATCCGACAATGGGAGGAGTATCCGCAAGTTTTGCGTTTTTGGGAGATATAATAATAGCTGAGCCGGAGAGTCTGATTGGTTTTGCTGGACCAAGGGTTATTGAGCAGACAATAAGACAGCAACTTCCAGAAGGATTCCAAAGATCTGAGTTCTTACTTGAAAAAGGGCAGATAGATATGGTAGTTGATAGAAAAAATCTCAAAAAAACTATACACACTTTGATAAAGCATACACATGGATAAAGTAGTAATAATAACAGGAGCTCACAATAGCGGAAAAACTACCTTTATAGAGAAGGTAGTGAGTATACTTTCATCAGAAGGGGTAAATGTTGCTTATATAAAACATGACCCAAAGGGTAAAGCAAAGACAGATACAGAGGGTAAAGACAGTTATAGAATATATAATGCTGGAGCAAGGGAAGTTGTAGTTGCTTCTCCTAATAGACTGTCAATTTTTATAAACAATGATACCTATGATATTAAATATATTGTTGAATTTTTAAAGTTGTTTAATCCAGATATTGTAATAGTTGAAGGATTTAAATCAGCTACACAGTATGATAAATATGAAGTTATAAGAAAAGATGAAAATAGAGAGTTAATACTTAAAGATGATCCTTTTTTGAAAGGTGTTATAACTGATTACTACAAGTTTGATACCACTTTTGACATAAATAATCCCATAACCTTTGTAGAGTTCCTTAAAAAGAAATATTTAAGGAGTTGAGAGATGGTTTTACACGCTATAGTTTACGGAGTTGTTCAGGGAGTTGGATTTAGGAAATTTGTTAAAGCAAAAGCAGAAGAGTTAGGATTGAGGGGGTTTGTTAGGAATATGTCAGATGGGACTGTTGAAGTTGAGGCAGAAGGAGATAAGGAAGTGTTAGAACAGCTTTTAAAGTATATTCATCAGGGTCCGCCAAGGGCAACTGTTGAGAGAGTAGATTACAGGTTTTTAGAGAAAGAGGGAGGTTATAATGACTTTGAAATCAGGTATTAAGTTAGGAATCTTTTCTTTATTTACGTTTGTATCTTTCTCTTTTGCAGAAAGTTATACAGTTCAAAAAGGTGATACTATTGAAAAGATAGCAAAGAAGTTTAATGTCTCTCAAGAGGAGATAATAAAAGCTAACAACATAAAGGATCCAAAGAGATTAAGAGAGGGTCAAAAGATAGAGATACCTACAAAAAGTCAGGAAAGTGGCAAAAAAGCCGTGGATGATAGAAAGTTTTCTAAAAAGTCTTCTTCAAAGGAAGAGATTTACGAAGTTAAATCTGGAGATACGTTGGAGAAGATAGCTAAAAGGTATAATCTTACCGTTAAAGAGATCATGGAATATAACGACATGAGAGATGAGAGGATTTTTGCAGGTGATCAGTTGAAGATACCTCTGTCAAAAGATGCTATATCTAAGAAGAAATTAGAACAGTCAAGGAAAACAATTGATCTGTCAAGATGTGAGATATACACCCTAAAGAAAGGTGGTACCCTTAAACATGTTTCTAAGAGAACTGGGATTGATGTTAGAACACTTGAAAAGTACAACAGTATAGATAGTTCACAGTGGCTTGAAGCTGGGACAAAAGTATGTATAGGTGAGAAAAGAGAAGATAGGGCCTTAGTAAAAGGAGAGTGTGAGCTTCTATACAAACCTAAGAAGAGGGTTTCTCTGTTGGAGATATCCCGTCAGTATAACATACCTGTCCAGAAGATAAAACAGTTGAATAATCTAAATAAGGATTATGTTTTAAAAGATCAGGAGATATGTTTAAGGTCTTATGAGGAAGTAATATCAGTTAAAGACAGAAAATATACATATTACACCGTGAAAAGAGGAGATACCGTAGAAAAGATAGCACAAAAGTTTAATACGACAGTAGCTGATATTAGGGAGTTGAATAATTTAAGGGGAGACAAAATACATACAGGAGAAAAATTAAAGATCCCTGTAAAAGCAGAGGAGCAGGAGAAAGTTGTCCAGAAACCTGTTGAAGATCAGGAACAAGAAAAACCGTCCAAGCCTATTTTACCTAAGGAGATAAAACCTAAAATGGATGATATTGAACCTGTAGCAACTAACGGTGTGAAGTTAGGTTGGCCTGTTGATGGAAGAGTTATAGCAGGTTTTCAGAACGACGAAAATGTAAGACATCTTGGTATAGAGATAGCTTCCAACTGTGGTGAGAGGGTTAAAGCTACTGAAAGTGGTAAAGTTGTATATGCCGGAGATGGAATAAAAGCTTTTGGTAATCTGGTAGTAATCAGACATGACAATGGTTTAACTACGGTTTATGGATACTTAGATAGGCTTTCTGTAAGTGAGGGTATGAGAGTTTATAAGGGAGAAAGTATAGGAGTTGTTGGAAAGTTGAAAAACTCTGATACATGTGGTATTTACTTTGAAGTTAGAAAGAATGTCACTCCTATAGACCCGCAGAAAGTCCTTGAGTAGTGTTATAATTTTTAAGAAAAGTTGATGAGGTGAGAGAATGCCAGAAGAGTTTCCACGAATAAAGAGACTTCCACAGTATGTTTTTGCAGTAGTAAATGAACTTAAAGCTAAAATGAGAAAGGAAGGAGAGGATATTATAGATTTTGGTATGGGTAATCCTGATCTGCCTCCTGCACAGCATATAATAGATAAGCTGTGTGAATCGGCAAAGAAAAAAACTACCCATAGATACTCAATGTCCCAAGGTATTCCGAGATTGAGAAAGGCAATCTGTGATTTTTATAGAGATAGATACGGCGTTGAGTTAGACCCAGAAAAAGAAGCTATAATGACGATAGGTTCGAAAGAGGGACTTGCCCATTTACTACTTGCTATGCTTGAGCCCGGAGATATAGCTATGGTTCCAAGTCCGAGATATCCTATACATTACTATGCTCCGGTTATAGCAGGTGCAAGTGTTTTAACAGTTCCTCTTCCCCTTGAAGGTTCAGATGAAGAGAAACAGGAGCAGTTTCTAAAAAATATCTATGACTCTTATGAGGATTCATATCCAGAAGCAAAAGTTTTAATACTTAACTTCCCTAATAATCCTACGACTATGACTGTAACATTAGACTTTTTTAAGGAAGTTGTAGCATTTGCTAAGAAGAAAGGGTTATGGATAATCCACGACCTTGCATACGGGGATCTCTGTTTTGATGGTTATAAAGCTCCAAGTATTTTACAGGTGGAAGGAGCAAAAGATGTTGCTGTAGAAACATACTCAATGACGAAAGGTTTCTCTATGGCAGGTTGGAGAGTCGGTTTTATCCTTGGAAATGAGACACTTGTGTATAACCTTAAGAGATTGAAAAGCTATCTTGACTACGGAATGTTTACTCCGATACAGGTTGCCAGTATAATAGCTTTAGAAAGCGATTACTCCATTGTCCAGAAAGCGGTAGATACGTATAGTAAAAGACTTGATATCCTTGTTAAGGGACTCAATGAAGCTGGATGGAATGTTCAAAAACCAAAGGCTACAATGTTTTTATGGGCTAAAATTCCGGAAAAATTTGCAGGTATGGGTTCAATAGATTTTAGTATGATGTTGTTAAAAGAGGCAAAAGTTGCTGTTGCTCCTGGTATAGGATTTGGAGAGCATGGTGAAGGATATGTAAGGTTTGCTGTTGTAGAAAATGAAAAAAGGATAAGACAGGCAATAAGAAATATTAAAAAGCTTATGAAATGATTTTCTATATACTTAAAAGGTTATACCAACTGATCCCTCTTCTTATAGGTATAACCTTCCTCTCCTTTGTCATAATTCAACTTGCCCCCGGAGATTATCTTGACCAGCTTAGGATGAACCCTCAGATATCTGAAAAAACATTAAACCAGATGATAAAAATTTACGGTCTTGACCAACCTATTTTAGTTCAATACTTTAAATGGTTGATAAATGCAATTAAATTTGACCTTGGTTACTCTTTCAGTTATCAGATGCCGGTTTTAGACCTTATAAAAGACAGGATCGTAAATACACTCTTCCTCTCTATAACTTCCGGATTGATAGCTTGGTTTCTGGCTATACCTTTGGGAATTATAGCAGCTTTAAAACCAAACAGTTTAATAGATAAATTTGTACAACTTTTCTCCTTTACATTTATGTCTTTACCAGGCTTTTTCTTTGCATTTTTGATGTTATTTTTTGCTGTAAAAACAGGTATTTTTCCTACAGGTGGAGCATATAGTCCAAACTATGAAAGTATGACATTTTTTGAGAAGATTGTAGACAGGTTGTGGCATGTGAGCCTTCCAGCTTTGGTTATAGGTATTGGTTCTCTGGCAGGATTAGTTAGATTAGTAAGAAGCACAATGATAGAGCAACTTCAATCTGAGTATGTTCTCTTTGCAAGGGCAAAAGGATTATCAGAAAGAGAGGTTATATTGAAACATGCATTAAAAAATGCTCTTAACCCTTTCATAACTATACTTGGCTTTGAGATAGCATCTCTACTTTCCGGTTCAGCACTTATAGAGATAATTATAAACTGGCCCGGAATGGGTATGCTTATGCTTGATGCAGTTTTATCTCAAGACTTATATCTGGTTATGGGGGGACTGTATATAGGATCAATAATGTTAATATTGGGAAATCTTATAGCTGATATACTACTTGCTAAGTTAGACCCTCGTATAAGACAGAGAGAAGTTGAGGGTGTTTTAAGATGATGGAGAGTATCCGTAAAAATAGACTTGCCTTTTTAAGTTTACATATACTTTTTGTTTTATACTTCCTTGCTGTATTTGCTGATTTTATAGCTCCATATCCTTACGATATACAACATAGAGACACCCCATATCACCCTCCTACCCAGATACACTTTTTTGATGAAAAAGGTAATTTTCATCTAAGACCTTTTGTCTACGGATACAAAATGGTTGATCCAATAAACAAGTATTATCAGATTGATTACTCTAGAAAATATCCCATCTATTTTTTTACAGATGGGGAGAGCCATTATATACTCGGAATGTTTAAAACAGATAAACATCTCTTTGGAGTGAAAGATGGAAAGATATTTTTACTTGGTTCTGACAATCTTGGTAGAGATATATTTTCAAGGATACTCTATGGTGCAAGAATATCTCTCTCTATTGGTTTAATAGGAGTTTTTCTCTCTTTTACCATAGGGACAGTTATAGGTGGTATTTCCGGATACTTTGGAGGAAAAATTGATAATCTCATAATGAGGTTTTCAGAGATACTTATGTCTTTTCCATCTTTCTATCTTATGCTTGCTTTAAGGGCAGTATTTCCTATAACTCTCTCCTCAACGGAAGTTTTCTTTATGATTGTAGTCATTCTATCTTTTATTGGCTGGGCTGGTCTTGCAAGAGTTGTCAGGGGTATGGTGTTGTCTATAAGAGAGCAGGAGTATGTCTTAGCTGCAAAAAGTTATGGTGCATCCTCTGTAAGAATAATTGTAAAACATATAATTCCAAACACATACTCTTATCTACTTATAGCTGCTACACTGTCTATTCCTGGATACATACTAGGAGAAAGTGCCTTATCTTTACTGGGACTTGGTATCCAAGAACCTTATGCAAGTTGGGGTAATATGCTATCCTCAGCAATGAGCTATACAGCTGTATCTTCTTACCCGTGGATATTAGCTCCAGGTGTTGCTATATTTATAACTATATTGGCTTTCAACATACTGGGAGATGCATTAAGGGATGCATTAGACCCAAAACTGAGAAGGTTGATAAAATGAAGAATGTGAGACTGTCACAGGAAGAAATAGATATAATAAAATCTACAGCAGAAGAGATTTTTGGAAAAGATATAGAAGTATATATATTTGGTAGTAGAGCTGATTTAAATAAAAAAGGTGGTGATATTGATATATATATAGAGTGTCCGATGGAAGTTTCATTAGCGGAAAAACTTAAATTCTTAGCTAAATTGGAGTTAAGAGGTATAGAAAGAAAAGTAGATTTGGTTATAAAAACTCCCAAATCTCTTCAAAAACCTATTTTTGAAGAAGCAAGGCAAAAAGGGGTTAAACTTTGAATCCTCTTCAAGATGCAATAAATATAACGGAAAATCATCTGAAAAATTTAAAGAAAGCTATATCTGAAATAAAAGAGAAAAATATCTTGGAAGATTTTGATATAGAAGATTTTGAGACTGTAAAAATCATAGATACTTTTATATTT
>JBBFMH010000012.1:0-18419 GCA_037478615.1 Hydrogenothermaceae bacterium | reverse complement strand
GTATCTTTCTGTTTTTTACTGTATGCTCCCATTAAAAGTTCATAGTAAGTCAATATACTTATATAACAGTTGTATTTTTCTAAAAGTTCATTTAATAATTTGACTATATCTTCTCTACCTTTTAGAAAATCAATGATAATATCCGTATCAATTAAGTATCCCAAAACTTTCTCCTATCTTTTTGAAAATCCATCTTTTCTTTTCTTAACTTAGATACAAATTCAACTCCGTCTTCAATATTCCAATCTTTTAATTTGCCAGCTAACGTTAAAAGCTTTTCTTTTTTCTTCTTTTTTAAATATTCTTCTAAAGCTTCTTTTACTACTTTACTGAAGTTATCTGAAGTAGAAGCTACTTCTCTGTATATATCTTCTGGAAGGGAGATAGTTTTCTTTATAACACTCATCTTTAATCCCTCAAAGATTTTTCATACAAAAATATACTACCAAATTGTGATATATCAAGTATAACTGTTGTCTTCTATCGGCTCTATGTATATCTCATCAAAATGTCTCTCTTGATATATATTTACTTTATTATCATAGTTCAAAAATAAAAGAGCCATAAATGCATTTGGCTTATATGGATAATTTAACTGACTTAAAGTAATTATTCCTACTATATACTTTAATTCTTCCTCTAAGAAAGCCATTGCATCATCAATCCCACCTTTTACAAGTTTAAAATCTACATAGGAAGATTTCTTTCGTTTTAATGTGGTGTTTCTTTTCTCTCCAGAAGCTTTCTTTATCTTCTGAACTATTTTTACAGGTTCCTGAACTATCTCTTTTAAGAGATACGCTATCTCTTCAAGAGTGTAAAATCTTTTTATACCAAAAACTCTCTTCCTTGAATTTTTTTTCTTCTCTTCTTCATTTATCTTTAAACTTTCTGCTTTCATCTTTAAAAGTATAGATGCAACCAGAATAACTTTTGAAGCATACTTTAAATCCGGAATATACATACTCTTTATCTCTTGAATAAACTTATCAGCTAAAATAGTTATATCTATATTCCACGGATCTATCTCCCCTTGAGCTACTAATCTTAATACTATATCAAACGGATTTTTCTCCTCCATTTAACTCCTCTAAATATCTATAAAATTCTGTATCAAAATCAAAAGAGTAATTCACAGCGTATATGTTAGGAAAGTTTAGTTTTACTATATCTTTTTCGGTAGTTATGTATGTTTTATTAACATCTGGTGTGAAATCTTTATAATCATAATGGTCAGGAAAATCTAAAAAGTTCTCTATATAAAATCCATATTTTAAAGAAAACTCTTGAATTTTATCAAAGAACTGTTGGTTATTGCCTATACCTGCCATAACTATAACTGATTTACCTTTTAGACTACTAAAATCTATCTTGTCGTTTTCATTATATAATTCTCCAAACTGTTCTTCTGCTATAAAAAAAGGTTTGTTAAATGTCTTTAACTTTTTCATAAATCTGTCTTTATTTTTAACTCTATCAAATCTTACTATAATAAAACAGTCTCCATATCTGAAAAAAGATTTTGGCTCTCTTAGGTTTCCGGAAGGTAGTAGACTATCTTCCCAAAATGGTTTAGTGGCATCTATCAGAAGTATATTGATATCCTTTTTTATTGAGTGGTGTTGATATCCATCATCAAGTATAACTATATCCGGATTTACCTTATCTTTTGCAAACTCAAATCCCCTTACTCTATCACTACTAACAACTACATCTAAACCTTTATAGGTCATAAGTTTAGGCTCATCTCCACACAGTTCTACAGGCATATTTTTATTACATAGTAGAATCTCTTTACTTTTTCTTTTGTATCCCCGTGATAAAATTAACACTTTCCTGTTTTTATTTTGAAAATATTTTGCTATTGATATAACTGTTGGAGTTTTTCCAGTTCCTCCTACTGAAAGATTACCTACAGATATAACAGGTAAAGGAAGTTTATAGGATTTTCTTATACCTAATTCATAAAGTTTTCTGTTTAAAATTGCTCCTAAACCGTATATTAAACTCAATGGAAAAAGTAATTTACGAAACATTTGGAAAAAATTTTTTCGTCTCATTTATCACTATATCTTTGTTTTTACCATATCTCCTTGAAAAATGAAAAACAATCAGATTTTTTACATTTGCAAGATTTGCAATCTCTGCTGTCTGTTTGGTGGTAAGATGGTAAACTTTCTCTGCCTGTTCTTTATCTCTATCTAAAAAAACTGTTTCACAGTATAGGTAATCTGAATCTTTAACAAGATTTATAATTTTCTCTTTATTTTCTGGGCTGTAAATCACATCTGTTATATAAGATATCTTCAATCCTTTCTGGATATAGGCAAACTCTTCAAAGAGAAAATCATAAGGATACTCCTTATCTCCTATTTTGAATGTTTTATCCCTGTTCTCTTGATTTTCCAAGAAAGATTTAAACTCCCCTATCTCCTTACCTTTTAACGGTAAACTTTCTACTTTATCTTTTTTTAAAAGTACCCTGTCTTTAAGCTCAAAACTGTAACCTAATATCTGTATCTTATGGTCTAAAGGGGCAAATCTAACCCTGTAAACTTTGTCTTCATATATGATGTTTGAATCTACTTTTTCCTCTGCTATAAAATCTTTTGAAAATTTTTTCTTTATGTCAAATTCAAAACTCTCAAACATGCTTCCTTTTAGCTGTTTTACTTTAAAAATCAGCTGTGGTTCAAACTCAACTAAGTTCCATGTATATCCCTGAAGTTTTGAGTATACGTTATGTGCCAATGGGTCTATACCGAATATCTCAACTGTGTGAGGTCTTCCCAGTTTATATCTTAAAAGTGTATCAAACCCTATAAA
Organism: Hydrogenothermaceae bacterium; assembly: GCA_037478615.1. Lineage (GTDB taxonomy): Bacteria > Aquificota > Aquificia > Aquificales > Hydrogenothermaceae > JAOABC01. The sequence goes on along the minus strand of JBBFMH010000012.1, from coordinate 15,593 downwards.
GTGATCCATATGTGTATGGGTAATAAAAACTTTTGTTATTTTTTTTATTAACTCTCTGTCAAGTTTATATATATTGCCTATATCAAAAAGTATATAATCTCCGGTTTGTGGGACCTCTATAAATATTCCCGGGTCTTCATACTTTTCATTTATAAGAAAATGTTTCACTCTCGGCTGGCTCATTTAAACAGTCCTAAAAGTTTCAAAATATATTCAAGAGAGTTTTGATTTATAAGGGCTATGGTAGCTATGAGGATTATTCCTAAGATTTTAATATCTCTTCTTACTATCTCTAATTCTTTATACAAAAGGGATATCTCTTTATCTATCTTTTGGTCAAGATTCTGAATATCTTTCTTGAGAAGTTCTATATCATGTTTGGTTAATTCCCTCAATAGCTCTATATCATACTTTGTAGCAAGTTCTTTTTTTAGTTCTTCACTTATCTCTATCTTCTGATTAGTTTTTGCTTCATTTATGGCTTCTTTTATACTCTCTTCTAAAGCTTCTGTTACAACAGAAGCAGTTTCTTTCCCGAGTTTTTCCTCTAATTTTTCGTAAATTTTGTATGGTATAGTATAAGCCATAATTTACACCTCTAATAATCTCCTTAACCCTTCATTCCAACTGTTATAAAATACACTTATTGGCTCATCTATAACTTTATTTCCATTTATATTTAAAACAAGTTTATCTTTATTTAACACTTTACCAACCTGTTTTATCTCTAATTCTAACTGTTTTGCACTGTTAATCAATCTTTCTACATCTTCTTCTTTTGCAGATATCACGACTATAGACCTTAACTCATCAAACAGCTCAAAATCTTCTCTGTAAGGAGTATCTATGTTTATTTCTAATCCAAGAACTTTATCTTTTCTGAAAGCTGGTTCAAGAAGTGCTACTATTAAACCTCCATCAGATACATCGTGGGCTGATTTGATTTTATCCCTATTTGTATGTATAAAATTCATAACTTTTTTCTCTACGTTAAAGTCTGGAGCTGTTATATTTCCTTTAACTAATCCGTGTATTTCTTTTAAATACTCACTTCCTGCTATATTTGGTTCTTTAGTTAACTCACCTATAATTAGAATAATATCACCTTCATGTTGATAGTGTGATGGTATTGCCTTTTCTACCTCGTCAATAACTCCAACAGCTACGGTTGTTGGTGTTGGATATACATTTAACCTTCCTTCCTCAAGGACTGTTTCATTGTAAAGTGAAACATTTCCACTTATAACCGGCACATTTAACTCTCTGCAAGCATCTGCCATTCCTTGTGTTGCCATTTTAAACTGCCACATAATCTCTGGATTTTCTGGATTTCCCCAGTTTAGGCAATCTGTTATTGCAAGAGGCTTTGCTCCTGATATATAAACATTTCTAACGGCTTCTAAAACAGTTCTTTTTCCACCCTCGTATGGATCAAGATAAACTTTCTTACCATCACAGTCAGAAGCTATTGCTATGCCTTTCTTTGTGTGGACTTGGGGTCTTACCACCCATTTTAACCTTAAAACTGCTGCATCACTTCCAGGTTTAAACACTGTGTTTGTCCCAACTTCATGGTCATACTGGGTATAAATCCACTCTTTATTTGCAACTGTAGGAGATGCTAAAACTTTCAGTATAGCTTCCCTTATATCAGGTTTTGATAGAGAGTTTTGGTCAAAGTTTTTAACTTCTTTTAAATACTCAGGCTCTTTTACTGGTCTGTTATAAACCGGTGCATCATCAACTATGGCGGAGATAGGTAAATCTGCTACTTTTTCTCCCTTGTAGAAAACTTCTATCCTTCTCGTATCAGTTGTTTCACCTATAACTGCTGCTTCAAGTCCATGTTTTTTTGCTATATTTAAAACTTCTTCTACATTTTCATCTTTTACAGAGTAAAGCATTCTTTCCTGAGATTCTGAAAGTAGTATCTCGTAAGGAGTCATATTCTCTTCTCTTAATGGAACGTTCTCAAGATAAACTCTGACACCCATACTTGACTTAGCACCAAATTCCGAAGTGGAACCGGCAAGTCCAGCAGCTCCAAAATCTTGACACCCTTCTATCAAACCTTTTTCCATTACTTCAAGGGTACATTCTATAAGTCTTTTACCGAAAAATGGGTCTCCTATCTGAACATTTGGTCTTTTTGACTCTGTCTCAGAGCTAAATTCAGCAGATGCCATAGTAGCTCCGTGTATTCCATCTCTTCCAGTAGAAGAACCTACCATTATCATTTTCTGTCCTATCTCAGTAGCCCTTGCTCTATACATTTTATCTTTCTCTAAAACTCCAAGACAGAAAGCATTTACAAGTGGATTTCCTGCATAAACCTCATCAAATACAGTTTCTCCACCAACTGTAGGAACTCCTATACAGTTTCCGTAAAAACCTATTCCTTCAACAACCCTCTTAACTATTGGTTTTGTATCTTTTATACCCTTTCTTGTGCCATCTTTTCTTATATCTCCAAATCTTAAACTATCCATTAGTGCTATTGGTCTTGCTCCCATTGAGAGAATATCCCTAATTATTCCTCCAACCCCTGTAGCAGCTCCATGGAAAGGTTCTATATACGAAGGGTGGTTATGGGACTCTATTTTAAAAGCTACAGCATATTTATCATCTATCTCTACAACTCCAGCATTCTCTCCAGGCCCCTGAATTACCCAATCTGCTTTTGTTGGGAAAACTTTTAAGTAAGGCTTTGACGATTTATATGAACAGTGTTCACTCCATAATGCTCCAAATATTCCCAGCTCTATCTCATTTGGCTCTCTTCCTATTAACTCAACTATCCTTTTATACTCTTCTACATTTAATCCATGGGCTTTTAATAACTTTTCTTCCATAAACTTCTCCTTAAAAGATTTTTCAGATAAAAATTATACTAAAAGTTAGAAGATAGAAGTGGATTAACAAAAGGAGTTTTTGATAAGGTAGATATTTTTACTTGATATGATTGAACACCGCCCTTTATGGGCGGTATAGAGAGATATTTAAGCTGTTGCTTTCTTAACTGCTTCTAAAACTTCGTCGTAGTTAGGTTCTGCTGTGATTTCAGGAACTATCTGCTTATAAACAACTGTTCCATCTTTACCTACTACAAATATAGCTCTTGCAAGTATTCCAGCTAATGGACCATCTGCTATTAAGATACCGTATTTTTGACCAAACTCTTTGTTTCTGTAATCTGATGCACAAGTTAGGTTTTCAATACCTTCTGTAGAGCAAAATCTTTTAGATGCAAAAGGTAAATCCATAGATATAACTACCACATCTGCTCCCGGAATTTGAGATACAGCTTCATTAAATTTTCTTGTTTCTGTTGCACATACTGGTGTATCAAGAGATGGAACTGCAATTAAAACTTGTACTTTATCAGTGGCTCCACCAACCTTTTTTTCTGATAAATCTGTAGCTACAACTGTAACTTCTGGAGCTTTGTCTCCTACATTTACTTCATTACCGGTTAGATTTACCGGATTTCCTTTGAGTGTTACTGTTGCCATACTTTCTCCTCCTACAAAAAATTTTTACTTTAAAATTTTAATCTATCACATCTACCTTTCTTTATGAGCAAACTCAATATAACTTATGATTTTAACACTATACACCTTAAATTACTCCCCCTAAGGTTAATCTTTTTATTCTCACAGTAGGTTGAGCATCACTGACAGGAGCCCTCTGACCATCTTTTCCACATGTTCCTATAGCCCACCCTAAATCATATCCTACAGCATCAATATCTTCCAATGCTTTTGGTCCATTACCTATCAGTGTAGCTCCCTTTATAGGATAAGTTATCTCACCATTTTCTATCATATACCCTTCCATAATTTCAAACACAAAATCACCATTGACAGTATTAACCTGTCCACCACCCATTTTTACAACGTATACTCCTTTTTTGGTATCTTTTATAATGTCGTGTGGGTTATCTTTTCCTGCATCTATAAAGGTGTTTGTCATTCTAACAATCGGTATATTTTTATATCCGTCTCTTCTACCATTTCCTGTTGATTCTCTCCCTTCTTTCATAGCAGAAAGTCTGTCATACATATAACCTTTAAGTATTCCTTTCTCTATTAAAACTTTTCTTTGAGCTGGAACTCCTTCATCATCAAAATTGAAAGTACCATTTTTACCTGATAAAGTTCCATCATCTATAACTGTTACAAGCTCTGAAGCGACCTTTTCTCCGATTTTACCTGCATAGACAGAAAGTCCATTATTAACAAGGTCTGCCTCAAGTCCATGTCCTACTGCTTCGTGAATCATAGTTCCACCAGCTTCTGAAGAAATAACTACGGTAAAACTTCCAGCTGGAGCAGGTTTTGCCTTTAATCCTAAAACTGCCCTCTCAGAAGCCTTTGTAGCCACATAATCTATAACATTAACATAATCTTCATTAAAAAGTTCATAACCTATCGCTCCACCTGTTGCCTCATATCCCCTATATAGGTTAACTCCATCACTTGCTATAGCTTCTACAAAGAACACAACTCTTATTTGACTATCTTCTACAATATCTCCAAGAGAGTTTATTATAAGAATATCCCTCTTTACATCTCTTAAAGTAACAGATACCTGTTTTATAAGGGGATCATAAGACCTTGCAATATCGTTTGCTCTAAAAAGAATATCTTTTTTTCTTGAAACGTTATACTCATCGGGGTCTAAAAGAACATTTATTTTAGAAGAGAAATGTCTCTTCCCAACAGATATAACTCCTTCTCCCTCTGATTTTGCTATGGTTTTTGCAAGATTTAACAGATTTTCAAAAGTTATCTCAGATGTAAAACCGTAGTATGTCTTAAAGTTTTTTATAAGCCTTATACCAACACCACAATCTCTACCTTTTAAACTTTTCTCTATTCTGTTATCTTCAAGATTTAATGTTAAACTTCTCAAATCTTCAAAGAATATCTCTCCGTATTCTCCACCACCTGACATTAAAACTGACAGTATATAAGGTGCTTTTTCTCTAACTAACTCTTTCATCTTCTCTCCTTAGCAAATTTCTATAACTTTAAATATTTTAAAACCGATATGATTTTTAGTCTATGATTATCTGTTGATAATAGATGAATAATTTAGAAATACACCAGTTTTTTCTCTTATTATACTGTTAAACTCATCTATATAATCTATATCTGATTTTTTAACCAGTATAATTCCACTTTTTTTATTAAACCAATGTTGGTCTTCCTCTACAAAAATTGTATCCGAAGGCATAACTATCTGATTTGACTCAATCAACTGTTCAAAGTCTGTATTATGATATAAGCCAAGAACACATTTTACTTTCTTAAAAGGTCCATGAAAATTAAAGTAAAGTTCACCTTCTAAACTATCTACCTCTATATCTTTGACAAAATCATTCTCAGCATACAGTTTAATTACAACTTTATAGTTATCGTATTTACTCTTTATATCCTCTTTAAGACCATCTTCAGTAAACCAATAACTGTATATAAGATTAGGATTAACCGGAAGTATAACAAACCTGTTAACATCGTATCTCTGAGGTATGTTTAAATCTGGTAGTTTCTGTTTTGAAACTTCCTCTGCAACTAAATTTATATGACTTGATAGGTCATCTTCTAAAAAACTCATCTCAACTATAGGATTTACCATCTTTACACTCCCGTGTATTTTAATGTCTCATACAGTTTTGTATATTTTGAAGCTTGATTATCAAGGGAGAAATCTAAGGTCATAACTTCCTTTTGTAATTTTTTAAAAAGGTTAGGATTTTCGTAGTATAGATTTAAAGACCTATCTATGGCTTTTAAAAAATCTTCTTTAGAAAAGTTCTCAAAAAGGATACCATAACCGTTTTCTTCTGATATATCTCTAACTGTATCCCTTAATCCTCCGGTTGCCCTTGCTATAACAAGGGTTCCGTATCTCATTGCTATCATCTGATTTAATCCACAAGGCTCAAACAGAGATGGCATAACTAAAAAATCTCCCCCTGCGTACATCTTCCTACTTAAAGGCTCATCATAACCTGTTTCCACAAATATATTTTTATACTTGCCTTTCACAGATTCAAAAAAGTCGTTGTATCCTCTATCTCCACTACCGAGTATCATAAAGTTTGCTTCTCTTTTTGATAACTCTTCTATACTATCCATAAATAGATCTATACCTTTCTGTTTTGCAAATCTACCTATAAAGACTATTAGCGGTTTTCCATCTCCTTCAAGACCAACGTCTTTAAGTAATCTTTTTTTATTTAAAATTTTTCTCTCGTAGTTGAAAACACAGTAATTTACGTAAATATCTTTATCTGTCTCAGGATTCCAAACTTCGTAGTCTATTCCGTTGATTATGCCGTATAGCTTGTCTTTATACTTTCTCAACACACCATCTAAACCATAACCATACTCTGGTGTTGTTATCTCTTTTGCATATGTTGGACTAACTGTTGTAACAGCAGAACTGAAAACTATCCCCCCTTTAAGTATATTAACTCTGTCATAAAACTCCAAAGCTTCAATATGGAACAGATCCCATCCTAAATTTAATCTTTCTATGGCAAATTTATCAAATATGCCCTGGTATGCCAAATTGTGAATCGTTAAAACGGTTTTAACATTATGTAAGTTATATTTGTAATAAGTTAAAACTGGAAGTAATGCCGTTTGCCAGTCGTTAGCATGGATAATATCGGGGTTAAGATTCTCTGACATAACAAACTCCATAACAGCCAAGCAGAAAGCACCAAATCTCACATCGTTATCTGGATAATCTCCCTCTGGAGTTCCGTAGAGGTAATCTCTCCCAAAAAGTTCATCATTTTTCAGAAAAAAGTATGTTACATTATCAACTTTTTTATAAACTTCAAATGTATAACTTTTCCCATACAAATTTACAGTTATACTTATATCTATTTTCTTTATATCATGTTTATTTACATCAACCGTTTTATAAAGAGGCATAAATCCAAAAACTTTCAAACCATGTTGAGCCAATTTCTTAGATAATGATCCAGAAACATCAGCCAATCCTCCGGTTTTAGCAAAAGGGTATATCTCACTGGAAGCAAAAACAACCTTCATCTAAACCACCTCAATTAAAAATTTAGCCGCCTCTTCCGGAGGGGTTGGATTAATATAAATATCTGTTCCAAGTTCAAATCCTGCAAGTGTAGTAATCCTCGGTAAAATCTCTATATGCCAGTGATAAAACTGCCTGATACCATAAAAGTAATCTGGATTTACAGGATTTTCTCTTACAGGTGGCGATGTGTTTATAACAAAATTAAATGGAGGGTTTATCAATGCCTTATGTAGTTTTTTTACTATATACTCCATACATTCAGAGAGCTCCCTTAAATCACTGTCAGATACAGCTGAAAAATCATGGGAATGAAACTTCGGAGCTATCCTTACCTGAAACGGAAATAAACTTCCATAGGGACAGTATGCTATAAACTTGCCGTTTTCATAAACAACTCTCTTGTTTTCTTTTATCTCAGCTTTAATCTCATCACAGAGATAGCATCTCTCTTTTTCTTTAAAATACTTTTTTGACTGTTTTATCTGGGTCTCAATTTTTGTTGGAATTGTTGGTAAGGCTATAAGTTGTGAATGTGAATGAACCAAACTTTTACCTGCTTCTTTGCCGTGATTTTTGAATATATGGACATAACCAATTCTGACATCTTGATAAAGGGCTTTAATTCTTTCTCTAAATGTAAAAAACATGTAAAAATGCTCTTCTTGATTAAAGTCCTGTATATGTTTAAAGTGATCTGGTGTCTCTACTATCACTTCGTGAGCTCCAAAGCCTCCTATCTTCTCAAAAAATCCATCTCCTTCTCTTTTCTTCTCATTTTCAAGTCTTAAAGCCGGATATTTATTTGGGAAGACTCTCACTTTCCAACCAGGAGTGTTTGGCAAGCTTCCATCAGGTCTTATAGCAAATACTTCCGGAGGAGTTTTATCCTCATTTCCATACTCAAATGGACATTTTGAAAGGTCAGTTGTAGGCTCTTCATATATGGAAACCGTGTAGTCGTGGGGTCTTCTACTTCTCTCTATAGAGATTAAAGCCCATCTATCATTTATATAATCATATCTAAGTTCAGATGTCATCTGCCACTCCTTATGTTATGGAAATTTTTATCTTTAAACTAAAATTTAACTCAAAATCTAAAATAAATCCAACTGTCACTCCCTGTGTGATCAAATCAACTCCCTTCTCTGACTGCGATATTGTGTTAATTGGATATGTTAAACACCTTAAAGGTTTGTCAAACTCAAACTTTAATTTCTTTCCCGTAAAACTGTCTTCTATAACAAAGTTGTCCAATATTCCAAAATCACTCTCCTCTCTCAAAAATGGGGGAAGTTCTGCAAAGTGAAGATTAAACTCGCAGATGTATTTTAATCTGTCAGGATATTCTGTTTTAAATCTGATACTACACTGGATAGATTCATCTGCAAACTCAAAATCCTTAATCATAACACTGTTGTATATATTCTTTAAAAATCCAACTCTTTTCAGAGATACCTTGTCTCCCACATACTCTATATTAAAACAGCCTTCTGTGAAATCTGACATCTCATGGAAATTTTCTCTTCTAAAAGATTCCAGATCTATAAAATCTGTAAAGTGATCTACGAAGGACTCCTTTGTGTGCCAGTCTGTTATAAGTTTATCTTTTAGGTCTTCTGATATACTAACACCACTTTCATGGATAGTGGATATTCCTTCCTTATTCTCTTGGCTATCTTTTGGATTTAGCATTAAATAGTGGTAACCTTCTCTGTACCTTGTCAGAACATTTTGATAGTTAAACTCTCTGTCCTTCAAAGAAAGTTCCGTTAAATGTCCTCCTTTTTGAGATAGTATAACTATCAGATTTTTCGTTGACACCTTTATCTCGTCATTACCATCTAAATCAAAATCCTTACACTCTACTTTTGGTGTTTTCTTTAATCTCTCCATTTCTTTTTGGGCTTTTATTATGTACCTGTATGCGTTATCCCTTAAATTTGGTAGATAAAGTCCACCGAACACTCCATGCCATAAAACATCATTACACTGGGCTTTAAGAAGATTGTCAAGAAAGGAGGAATCTTTTTTTAAATCTCTGTTATTTACTGACAGGTCTAACATTCTCTTGTGTATTCTGTTGCTTTCAGGATATTTTACAAAGAAGTTTTTCCAAATCCCACCTTTTACAAACTTCTCAAATATCTGATCTTTGCTTTCTTTTGACAACTCTTCCTTTAACTGCTCTATTGATGGAAAATCTTCCGCAGGCAAACTCCACTCTCCCATCTCTTGGTATGAAGTTGTAGGAAGGTATGCAAGTCCCAGTGGTCTGTTTTCCTTTACATATTTTCTGTAAAGGCTAAATTTAACGGTTTTACTACTGATTACTTTCTGTATAAAATTTTCAAGCCAGTTATTTTCATAAACCCATTGGTATGTGTTAGGCCATATACCAAACTTCTCCCCATCATCAAATATAATGGCTGCTGGATTCTCTCCTAAACTCTGTACATACTCTAAATAGTTTTCTATTCTCTCAACAGGTCTAAAAGGTATCATATACCTTAATGTTTTGTCTATCGGAAAAAGTTTTAAAGTATAGCCGTCGTTTTCGGTTAGATAGTATCCTTTAAGTCTATCTTTCTTAAATCCAGATGATATAAAGTGGTAATCATCTACTATAACATACTCTACACCTACCTCTACGATCTCTTTTACTATAGACGGATCCCAAACTCTCTCTGTAAGCCATAAACCCTTTGGCTCTTGTCCAAAATTTTCCTTTATAAACCTGTTTAACTTCTCTATCTGAAATTTTCTGTCATCGGAAGGGATAGATGATAAAACCGGCTCATAAAAGCCTGCTGTGAAAAACTCTATCTGTCCTCTCTCAGAAAGTTCTTGAAGTAATTTAAATGTTAATTTGTGATGTTTTGATATGTACTCAAGAAGCCAGCCGGAGTAGTGAGCGGAAAACTTAAACTCCGGATATCTCTTTGCAACTTCCAAGAAAGGCCTGTAAGCCTTTTCTACTGCCTCATCTACAACTTTATAGAAGTTATCAACAGGTTGATGGCAGTGTATTCCAAAGAGTAAATTTACCATCTTCTACACCATCCATTCGTAATCAAAATTTTCTATCTCTATCTCAAAGTTTGAGTAAACAGGAGCTCTATCTATAACTTTTTCATCTTCCAACAGAGTTATATTGAACTCCACAGATTTATTTCTGTTTACACACTCAACAGGTATTTTTATCTCCATAACACTGTTAAAGCCATACTCAACATCGTATTCCATACATCCAACTTCGAATATACCCTTTTTTACAGGTAGAACTATTTTAACTTCCTTCTCAGAGAAAAGTCTAATCTCTAATATCTGTCCTTCTTCCATCAGACTATATATAAGAATGTAGATATTTTCCCTGTCAAACCCATAGAAAATCCTTTTAAACTTTGAAATGCCTAAACTCATAGAGCCTAAATCAAAGTTTGGATCAACTTCTCCGGCGTATAACCACTCAAAGTAGTTGTCTATTTCGCCATTTATCTTGGGTTTTATGTAGTGAGTTGGCTTTTTAACTATCTGATTTTTTGATTTTCTCTTTATAGGTTTATCTAAGTATGAAGGATAAAGCTCTTTTACAGATTTATATACCCACTTTAAATTAAGTCTAAAAAGATTATCAAAGACATCTGAAAAAGGTGTGTAGTGGTCATCTCCGTACCACCAAAACCAATCGCTACCCTGAGCTATCATCAGATATCTCTCACTTTCCTTTGAAGGGTTTTTTCTGTAAAAAGAGACTGCTTTATCAAGGTATTCCCAAGCTGTATTTTTTTCCGGCTGTCCTACCCATGTTTTAAAGTTGCCAAATATCCAACTTCCGGCTTTCAGATTACCTAAGGAAACTAATTCTACACTGTCTTTATTTATAACTTCTGAAAAAGTTATGGTTTCTATCCATCTTTCTGATCTGATACTACTGTATAGTTTCTCAAAGAACTTTAAACCGTTATTCCTGTAATGTTCCCATGCATTTTCTCCATCAAGTATTACACTTACAACTGGACTTGTCTTTACCTTGTTGTAAATGTCCCTTAGCCTTTCAATAAAATCTTTAACTGCACTTTCTTCACTCATCTTGAAGTATCTAAACCCTATTGAATCACTTAGATACCTGTCCCTAAAAAATATATAAACTCCCTCATAATTGTATATTTTATAAATTGAATACAGATCTCTATATCCCAAACTGTTGTAAAGAATCTCCTCATCAGTTGCAGTCCATACAAAACCCATCTCTTTAAACAGCTTAACCGTATCTCTACTTAAGCTCCCCTCAGAAGACCAAACTCCCTTTGGACTTTTTAGAAAACTTTCTCTGTGGTAATCAATAGCATCTGTTATATGTTTGATTGCAAAATCTCTCATAGACTCTCTGACTGATGGGAGATGTATATCGTGGCTACTTTCTTTTGCGCTGTTTATATCTATAAGTAAAGGTAATATCGGATGATAAAATGGAGAAGTTGTAATTTCTATTGTTCTTTTCTTTTCTAACTTTCCGTAGTACTTAGTTATCTTTTTTATGAACTTTACAACTTCCGATAAAAGGTTTTCTTTATCTTCCTGTGTAAAGTTTCTACCTTTTTCCAATAGATTTTTAACTACCTTGTTATTTTGCCTAAGGTAATTCCCACTCCAAGACAGTATAAACAGAACTTCTAAATCCAAAAATTCCTGATTGTCAAATAGTTGATGTAGATGAGCTTCATCTATCCTATGTTTCTTCATAAAGAGCTGGTAGTATCTATCAAATGGTTTAATCATATTTTCGTAGTTTGATGCAAAGAGATATCTCAAAAGATAACTTTTCTCTTGGTTGGTCAACTTTTCTACTGGTTTTAACCATATCTCTAAAAATTTACAGTTCCTTGGATCCTCATACTCTTTAAGCTGAATAACCAAAGAAGGGACTAAATTAAATGTGGCTTTTATACCAAACTTTTCTACTAAATGTGGCATATCGTAGTAATCCTTTATGGCGTGTAGAAATACCCATGGCATCTCAAATCTGTTGTCTTCCGGATTTTTGTAGTAAGGCTGATGCATATGCCACAGAAAACACAGATACAGCTTTTTATCCATTCTCAATCCACTCTTTTATAAGATTACTGTACTGCTGTAATAATTCTTCTCCCACACTCACTTTGTCAGAAGAAACGTAGAGATGAACACTGTCAGCATACTGGTCAGGTATAACAAGAACCCACGATTTTTCATCTACGTATATCTTAACCCCATCTATAAAAGAAGCCTTTTTACCAATAGCTTCCTCTGTAGCCTTTCTCATTATCCTACCTTTTAGATTTATAGGACAGCTTATAACTTTATGGTTAAAGTAAAACTCTGGTATTATTTTAAGTAGATCTGAAAGCTTTTTACCTGTTTTTGCCATCATCTCAAGGACTCTTACAGAAGCAAACATACCATCAAAACTTAAAGACATCTCCGTAAATGTGTAATTACCCTCTATATTCCCATAGAAGTAGTAATCTTTTAGGAAAGTTGCCTTAAGACCTATTGTTTTACCTCTCTCTATGATTAGGTTTTCAAATAGATCATCCATATACTCCGGGATATAAACCGGTAAATAGACTTTAACCTGTCTTTTAACTGTGCTGTTTATAAGGTATAGGATAGATAAAAGTGCTTTATAGTTTTCTACTATCTCTCCACTATCAGAGATAAAGATAACTCTCTGACCGTTTGGGTAAAGGACAAAACCTAAATCTTTCTTTAAAACATTTATTATTCCGGCTATCTCTTGAGCTGATTTTCTATGAGTTTGATGAACTTGTGATAACTTCTTCTCATCAAAGTAAGACCCCATTATGATGTTATCTATTCCTATGGTATTTATGATATCAGGATATACAACAGCTGTTGACCCATTTAGTAAATCAGCTATAACACTAAGTTTTGCCGACCTTATAACCTGTATATCTATGAGAGATAAAAATTTTTCTCTATAACTTTTTGTTAAACCGGAATCTTCTTTTATCTCTCCTATCTCGTTATAGTTTACTCTTCTAAAATTCTCTCTGAAGAACAACCTTTCTACACTTTTCTCCGTATTTGTATCTATAGGTAGTCCATCACTGTCAAAAAATAGTATCTCTGTGTTTGATGGATTATCTGGGGACTGTCTAAAATGGACTCCTGCTACATAATCTCCGTTTGCAATTAGATACCTCATCATAGGCAATGGAACCAATTTTAAATCAACAACATCAAGACCCGTTGATAGAAGTCCACCTAAAAAAGACCTCTTTAACATCCTTGAAGCCCTGTGATAATCCCTTGACATCAAAACCTTTTTACCTTTTGGGAGTATGCTACCAAATGCTGCCGCCAACTTTGCCGCTATTTCATTTGAAAGCTCTATATTTGTTCTTCCGGATACTTTTCCACCTTCAAATATTGAAGATTTAAACTTATCTCCCCAGATAAGATTACTACTTACAATAGCATTTTCCTCTATATGTTTGTTAGGATAAATGATTACATCCTTCTCTATCACGACATTACTCTCTATCTCTGTTCCTTCAGCTATTATCACCCCTTTTTCAGCTCTAACACCGTCTTTTATATCAACCTTATTACATATTACGGCATTTTTAAAGAGACACTGTTTTCCTATATTTACATCCCACCATAAAACTGATTCAGATAATAGAGAGTCCTTCCCTATTTTTGTATTTCTACCAACTACGCAGTTTTCCAAAATTACACCAGAATCTATCTCAACATCTTCATCAACTATCACAGTTCCTCTAATATCTATGTCTGAAGGTATCTCTGACTTTGTGTATAAAACACCACCTGGAAACTCTACCTTTTCCCCTTCAAAACCCAATTTAACCTTCCCCGAAAGTATATCTCTATTAACCTCCCTATAACTCTCGGGATTTCCTACATCTCTCCAATAACCTTTTGCATTGTAACCATACAGTGTTATACCCTCTTTCATCAGCTTAGGAAACAGGTCTTTACTAAAATCAAAAGGAATGTTCGGTGGTATATAATCAAGTATTTCCGGCTCTATAACGTATATACCTGTGTTGATTGTATCACTGAAAACCTCCCCCCAACCAGGCTTTTCTAAAAATCTTAGTATCTTTCCTTCCTTATCCGTTATAACAACTCCAAACTGTAATGGATCTTCTACGGAAGTGAGTGTTATTGTGAGCTTTGAAGACATCGCATTATGAAAACCTATAATCTCATTAAAATCAAAATCCGTAACCAAATCGCCACTTACAACTATAAATCTCTCATCAATATACTTCTGAGCCTTTTTTACAGCTCCGGCTGTTCCATAGTCATCATCTGGTAGTATGTAAGTTATATTAACACCGAAATCCTTTCCATCTTTAAAGTAGTTTTGAATAACCTCCGGCTTGAAGTAAAGTAAGACGATTATATCTGTTATTCCGGTAGACTTTAACTTTCTGATAATATGCTCCATCATAGGTTTATTTAAGATTGGTAACATAGGTTTTGGTATGCTGTTCGTAAGAGGTTGGATTCTTGTTCCGAAACCTCCCGCCATCACTACTGCTTTCATGTTAAACCCCCTATTCATTTTGAATAGATTTTACCATAATTTGATAGCCATCTTATGATAAAATTTTAATAAATAAAAATTAGTAGAGGTGAAAAATTGTTTGATTTAATAGTAAAAAACGGATGGATTTTAACGATAGATGAAAACTTTACAGAGTATAAAAACGGATACATTGCAGTAAAAGATGGAGTTATTCAGGAGGTAGGAGATAATCTACCAGAAGGTTATCAGGCAAGAGAGATAATAGATGCTCAGGGAAATATAGTTTTACCGGGATTTATAAATACACACACCCATGCAGCTATGACATTACTTAGGGGATACGGTAGTGATAACCCTCTTAAAGTGTGGTTAGAGCAGTATATATGGCCTGTTGAAGGTAAGTTTGTAAGTTATGAATTTGTAAAAGACGGGACAGATATAGCCTGTTATGAGATGATAAGAAATGGAGTCACCACTTTTGTAGATATGTATTTTTATGAGAATGCTGTAGCTGATTCTGTTTTACAATCAGGAATGAGAGCTGTCCTGTGTACCGGACTGTTAGATTTTCCTACTCCGGGAGCTAAAACTCCTGAGGAAGGTATAGAGAAAACAAAAGATTTTATAGTGGAGTATAGAGACAATCCCTATATATACCCTTGTGTTGGACCACACGCACCCTACACCTGCTCCCCAAAAACATTGAATATGGCTATGGAAGTGGCAGAAAGCTATGACACTCTCTTCCATATACACGTTTCAGAGACTCTTCATGAAGTTGAAGATATAAAAGCGAGATACGGAAACACACCTGTGAAACATCTTAAGGAAGTAGGTGTATTAAATGAGAGAGTTTTGGCAGCCCATATGGTTCATCCTACGGAAGAGGAGATTGATCTACTGGCTGAGTATAGAGTAAAGGTAGCCCACTGTCCGGAGAGTAATCTAAAACTTGCATCCG